>JABDGH010000103.1:1095-2538 GCA_013286145.1 Verrucomicrobiota bacterium | reverse complement strand
CCTCTACCTCCATGGACACAAAACGCGCAGACGTCGGCAATGATTTGGCGAGTTGATCGCGCGATGCACTCGCCAACTGGGTTTCCCACGGCGCAGTGCGACTACTCTCCTGATTCCCGATCACATTAGGGAGATATAGTGTGAGTTTACCGGATGGGTATGATAAGGCGCATTGAGCATATTTCACACGCGCTACGTGGCTATAGTTTTTCTTGAGGAGGGTAAAAAGAGACGGTAATGGTTCAATCAACAAACCCGTCATTCGCCGGCCGATTATAAATTCTCGAAAAGGATCATTCGAGAGTCCGTCGTGAGCGCCCGCTTGGAGAAACGTGGAGCAACACTGTTCACTCAAGGCCTTATCGATAGCGCGGTAGAGTGGAGACTTTCGGCCAAGGAGGCGCCAGAATTCTTTCGCCCTATCGTGAGCGCGCGGGAATCGGTGGAAGAGTTTGGTAAGCTTGTCTTTCACGTCTGTGTCATTTCAAAGGACCTTGCGGCAGACAAACGATCCGATCACCAGCACATCCATCTTGGTTCGGAGGTAACAGTCAATCGCTTCGGCGGGGGTGCAGACAATGGGCTCGTTCTCGTTGAAACTGGTGTTCACGATCACTGGGATCCCCGTCCTTCGTTCGAACGCCTTGATCAAGTCGTAGTAGAGTGGATTTTCGTGTCTGGCAACAGACTGAAGCCGTCCGGTATTGTCTGCGTGATTGACCGTGCACAGGCGCTCTCGCCATTCTGGACGAATCTTGTAAACATGCAGCATGTAAGGCGACGGATGGTCATGTTCGAAGATCTCGCCCTGCCGCTCCACTAGTACCGACGGGGCAAAAGGCCTAAAGGGCTCGCGATGCTTGATGCGGGCATTGAGAATGTCCTTCATGTCGGCTCGTCCCGGATGGGCAAGGATGGAGCGGTTGCCCAGCGCGCGGGGCCCCCACTCCATGCGGCCCTGGAACCACCCGATCACATTGCCCGCCTCGATCTGTTCCGCAGTGCGTTCGACCAAGACCGCACGCTCCAGCTTCTCTGCCTGCACACCTCGACGAGCGAGTTCCGACGCGATTTCAGCATCCGAGTACTCGGACCCCAGATAGGCCTGCGGTATTTGCTGGCGTCGGCCTTCCTTAAGGATCGCGTTACTCACATAAAGAGCCGCTCCCACCGAAAGGCCGTCATCACCCGCGGCCGGATGAATCGCGGTCTCTTTGAACGGGGTTTCGGCAAACAGTTTCCCGTTGGCCACACTGTTGAGGATGCATCCGCCCGCCAAGACGACCCGCTTCTCCGGCACCAACGTGTGCAGCTGGTTCAGCAGATGCATGTAGGCGCGTTCAAACGCCGCCTGCACCCCGAACGCGAGGTCGTGGTCGCGCTGCGTCACTTCGCTTTTCGGCACGCGTGGTGGGCCAAACGCATCGATCATGTGCTGCGAAT
>JABDGH010000103.1:0-1085 GCA_013286145.1 Verrucomicrobiota bacterium | reverse complement strand
GAATATAGTCGAGCGTTTTCAATTTCCCCGCTTTCCTTGATCACAAAGCCGGCGTCGGATGCCCCGAATTCCTGGAAAAAACGGGGATTCAGTTCGAAGCCGTAACCGCGCAAGAGGACCATTTCGTCAAAAATTTTCCGATAAGTATCCCGACCGTAGGGTGCTAGGCCCATGACTTTCCCTTCATCGCCATAACTCGTGTAGCCGATGAACTGGCAGACCATGCTGTAGAGCGTCCCGAGCGAATGCGGCACATAGACCCGATGCTTCACGTGGATATCATTCCCCACGCACTCACTCATCATCACGGTAACGAAATCCCCTGAACCATCGATCGTAATGCCGGCTGCTCGGTCCCAGTCGGTTGCGAAATACGAACTGGCGGTATGCGCGAGGTGATGCTCGATGTTGTCGACTTTGAAGCCTAGGCCGGATTCGGCGACTCCGAATTGCTCGGCAAATAGCGTTTTCAAATTCTCGAGCGGCCGCTTCTTCACCCGCATCTTGAGAAAGTTGAGCATGTGTGGCACATGCGTGACAACATACTGCATTTTTTTTGCGAGATTCGCGGAGCTGTCGCGGCCAAGCGCCACATGCTCCACGTCCTCGATCGTGATCTGTGCGATCCGCAGGCATTCGGCCACCGCGAGCTTAGGGAACCCGCCGTAGTATTTTACGCGGTTTAGCCGTTCTTCCGGAATGGCTGCGATAACTTTGCCGTCGATCACGACTGCCGCCGAGGCGCTCGCGTGATATGCATTGATGCCGAGGATGATCGCCATAATATTTTTGAGAAGCCAGCTGAGATTGGGAGCAGAACCGCGGTATGTTGGCGGAATATTTATATCCGCTTGGCTAGTTT
Organism: Verrucomicrobiota bacterium; assembly: GCA_013286145.1. GTDB lineage: Bacteria > Verrucomicrobiota > Verrucomicrobiia > Methylacidiphilales > UBA1321 > JABDGH01. The sequence continues at coordinate 223 of JABDGH010000103.1, read as the reverse complement.
GTAAAACGAACCCTGCAGTGACCGGTATAGCCATTGAGGGCAAAAGAGACCTGCAATAGTCGTCACAAAATAGCAGAACCAAACCTTTGCTCGCACGCTGATAGGGCCAGGCATGTCGCACAACAACCGCCCGGGTCGCATGCCGATGGCTACGCCCGCCGCGTAAGTCCAGCCTTGATAACGACGGTAAGTCACTAGCCAATATGCGTAAGGAAAGATAAGT
>JABDGH010000102.1 GCA_013286145.1 Verrucomicrobiota bacterium | reverse complement strand
CTCTTGAGTTGTTTTTCCCGGGCAATGGCCTGACGTGCTGTCGGGTAGGTCTCAACAAAAACCAGTCGATGCAAATTATAACGACTGGCGAAGCTGTCAGGATCAGGATGATCTCGGTGCTGTACTAATCGGTTCGTCAAATCGCTGGTGATACCGATATAAAGGATGGCGGCTGAATTGGACAGAATGTAAACCGAATAATCTTTCACTTACGCGTTAACTTGCCGGAAGCTGACCCTTCGACAAGCTCAGGATGACGGGTGGCTTAAGAGAAAGTCCCTGCTGGGTTATGAAGTAATAGAGCTATCAGGCGATGTTGTTGCATTAGGCTTCACAGGTTCTTCTTTGGCTACCACTCTGCGCGGAGAAGTTTACGACGCGCTTCGACCCAAACAAAATTTGAGAGCGAGAAGAATTCAGTTAATTTCGTAATTCCGTCAAAAATTTCTTCATTCCACAAAAATCTTTCCTGACCGCCGACGCGCGAAGCGGCCCGCGCTCAGGTTGACCTTGGCTGGAATAGTTTTCTCCAGGAGGCCGCGCACGGCTTCAACATCGGCGAAGCCGATATTTTTTACGCCCTGATTTTGCAGCCAGCGCAGGATGGTTCGTCGTTGCTGGGCGAGAGGCGCGGCGCGCAAGGGTTTCACAGCGAGTTCCTGCCGGGCTACCGTTTCCGCGCACAACGTGTCGAGCCATTCGCTTTCGGCCCGGAGAATTTCCGCCGCCCGCCAAAGATTTTCCGCCACCTGCCTTGAAATTTGCTTTTGGAGATAAGGCAGGACGCGACGCCGGATCAGGTTGCGCCGATGGCGCGTATCGGTATTGGTGACATCATCACGCCACTTGAGCCGATGGTGACGCGCATAAGCGACGATTTCCTTTTTCCAAACGCCGAGCCACGGGCGATGCAGGATCAGCCCGTCGCGTTCGCTCACGGGATCCATCCCACGTCCCGCCGCACCGCTCCCGCGTAGGAGTTGCATCAAAAAAGTTTCCACCTGATCATCGGCATGGTGGGCCAGCACAAGATGCGGAATGCCAAGCCGCCGGGCGATCCGGGCAAAGAAAGCGTAACGCGCCACGCGGGCATCGGCTTCGCGATGAGTCTTGGAAGATGATCTCATCTTGCCTGTCATGCACTTGAGACCGAGTTGCTTCGCGAGATCGGCTACCCACCGGGCATCCGCCGCGCTTTCCGTACGCCAGCCGTGATCGAAGTGGAGAATCACCGGTTTGCGTCCCGCTTTCACCAACGCATGCAATAAAGCCACCGAATCGACTCCGCCCGAAACGCCGATGAGCAACGATTCGGGGAGCGAACTTAGCGGGCTTTCGCAATCGATGAATCGGGCAGGCATGGAAAGACTTTCTCTCAAGCTCCGTAACCGCTTCGACGGCCCTTGCGTCGCAACGAGCGGGCAATCCGGTAAACGCGCGGTGTTTCACCCTTGGGATTTTCCTCCCGGACAATGCTGATCTGGCCGTTAAGTTCCATGGTGGCGAGATGCACTTCTTCCACTTTTTCGCAACCAGCCACACGCAAGGCTCCCATTAGTTCATCCATGGTGAGCCCCTCTTTTTCGAGAGTTTTCTTTATCAATTTACCGTCAAAAATAAGCACTTCCGGTTCGCCTTCCACAATTTTTTCCACGGTTTTGCTGCGGTAGGTGACATAACCGAGCGCCGCGTTACAAGCGACCAGAGTCACGGCAAGGATCATTCCGCCGAGAATGGTATTGTCACCGCCATTCATCGAATTTTGCACCGCGTTGCTCAAGACGAGAAGCAGCACCAGGTCGAATGGCGACATCTGCCCGATCTGCCGTTTTCCTGTCAATCGCAGGAGAATCAGCAGAAAGCCGTAAATGATCAGGGCGCGGATGACAAATTCCCACCAGGGCAAAGACAAATTCCACATGACTCTGGTTTACCCTCTGACGGGCGTAGCGCAATCCGTGGTTTCCATGATGACGCGCAACCGCTTTCAAATTGACTATGCCCCGGCGCTCCATACGCTTGAAAGGGTCATGCAAACATCATCCGGGGTGGCCAAAGTATTTTCGGAAGTATTGACGATACCGATTGAAAGCATCTCGGATGAGACCTCCCCGGAAAACACTTCGCAATGGGACAGCCTGCAGGCGATGAACCTGGTCGTGGCCCTGGAAGCGGCCTTCAATGTCCGGTTTTCCACCAAGGAAATTGTCTCCATGCGGACGGTCGGGCTTGTTCGCAAGGTTTTGCGGGCCAAGGGCATTCAAGATGCATGAGCCTCCCGGTTCGGCTGGTTCCGGGGAAAGTTCTCCCCAAGCGCGCGCCGCACACCTGAAAGCCGTCTGGCGCCGACATGCTGAATTATTGGCGCGTGAGGAAATCAAGTCGCCCCTTCGCATCGCCGTGGCCGCCAGTTTTACGGCGAACAGCCTGGTTCCTTTTATTGGCGCGCCTCTTGTCGAGGCGGGTCTCAATCCCTCGATCGAACTTGGGCCTTACAATCAACTTTTCCAAGTCTGCCTTGATCGCAAAAGCCATTTTCC
>JABDGH010000101.1 GCA_013286145.1 Verrucomicrobiota bacterium | reverse complement strand
GACCATGAACCCCGTCCAGCGTGTCATCCACCGGGCCTCGGCGTGATAGATGGAACCAAGCTGCTTTTCCTTTGTCCAATGACGCAGGAAACGGCCCCGGGCGTGAAGTCGTTGATTGTAATGGCAGGAGAGGATGCGTTTTGCCTCACGGCTGAGGCGGGCAAGCGTGGTCGCTTCCTTGCCGTCGAGCGCCAGTGGCTTCTCGCAAAAAACATGTTTACCGGCCTGAAGCGCATCGCGCACCATGGGGAAATGGAGGAAATGAGGCGTGGCGATGAACATGGCGTCGGCGCCTGACTTGGCGAGACACTCATTAAAATCGCTGTAAACTTGGGGAATCGAATGTTCCTTGGCGATTTTGTCCACGGCGGCTTTATCGAGATCGCAGATGGCGACGACGCGCGCGCCTGGGATTTTTGCGAGGGTATTGAAGTAACTGGCTCCGTAGCCACGAATGCCAACAACGGCGATGTTTAGGTTTGGAGGAGTTTGAGTCATATAATAATGAAGCTTAGGGTTGAAATCACACGAGGTGATTTCCGTCAATTATGCCAAGTTTGTCCGCAGAAAAGCAATATCGCGCTCCACGGCGCGATCCATCGAATATTTGGGATTATCTGCACCGTGTGAAGGATTGATGCAAATAACGGGGCTGATACCATCGGCAAGAACCTGGCGCGTGATGTCGAGCACCGGCCAACTGGCGTCTTCCAGCGTCGCCTTCCAGGTCAGGGTACGGCCATCGTCACCCGCGTGACCGCCCTTGACGTGGTAATAGCCGATAAGCGGCTTCAGTCGTTTGTATATTTCGAGCGTGGGGAAAGTACCCATCTGCCACATGTTCTGAACATCCCAGGTAAAGTTGACACGACCCGGGCGATCAAGGCGCGCCATGAAAAGTTCAACGTCCTCGGGTGTGATCATAATACAGCCATGGCATTCGTTCTCGATCGTGGCTTGGAAACCGGCGTCGGCGATGAGATCAATGGCCTCACGGTAACCGGCAAAAAGCGCATCCAACCCCGCCCCCTTGGAGTGAAGCTCGGCGCGCTGCTGTTCGAGATTGGCGGTCGAGGAGGCAATAAGACGGATGAAAGTGGGCTTGAGGATGCGTGCTGCGAGGAGCATCTGGCGAAGGATATCAAGCGTCTCCTTGATTTCCTTCGGGCCGTACGACTCGACCTTATTTGAAAAAAAAGTGGATGAAAAACAACAAACATGCTGACCCAGTTCATTGGCGAGCGAGGCGATGGTTTGGGCGGTTTTTTCGTCCAGATCTTCGATGCGTTTGCCGAAAAGACTATCCTTGAGATCGAGGTCGCGAATGCCCCATTTCGCCTGTAGGCGCATGGAAGCTTCAAGGTCACCGCCAGCCATGGCATTGAGCATGGCGAGTCGCAGAGGTAGAGGTTTGTTCATAATATGGGGTTCAAGCCTAACAAGATGGACATGATAATTCTACGAATAATTTTTGCGCAGTAGGTGGCCTATCGAAACCATGCGCCGGAAATTTATTCGGCGCGATTTCACGCCGCAGACGGATGTAGCGTGGCGACAACGGTATGCGTTTGCCCCTCACGAGATATCGGCAACAAGCTCCCCTCAATCGGTTTTCCATCCAGCGTCAGTTCCACTCGTCCGCCCTGCAATCCATGCGGATTACGGATGGTGATACGATAAGTTGCACCGCGATATTGTCGTTCCACCTCGCACTCCTTCCAGTCCGAAGGCAGGCGAGGATCGATCCGCAGCCCGCCGAACTCCGCCCGCGCGCCCAATAAATGTTGGAGCAGGACGTTGTTGAACCATGCAACGGATCCGGTGATCCAGGAAAACTCCATCTGGAACTTGTTGTTGCGATGCTCCGAGCCGTAGTAACAGTTGGCATAGACATAGGGCAGGCAGCGTTGCTTCGGATCGTTCTCCTTGCCAGACAGGTAGCCGGGGGTGATGCGCTTAAAAATTTCGTAAGCCTTGTCGGTCCTGCCCGATTTCAGCAGACCGAGGATCATCCAGATATTCGTATGCGAGTAGATCGTTCCATTCTCGCAAATGCCGGGTTCCATGGAGCTGATACGGCCAATACGGTCTTCCAGTTTGCGATAGGTAGGCGACAACATCGCGTAACCGAGATCGGTCAGCAATCGTTCATCACACGAGTTGATGGTTTGCTCGGTGCGGGACGCATCAGCGATACCTGCAATCAGGGACCAAGCCTGTGCCTCGATAAAAATCTGCGCCTGCTCGTTGCTATGGGAACCGACGGGCTGGCCGTTGTCGTCGAAACAGCGCGTGAACCACGCGCCATCCCAGGCGTGTTTGTTGATGCTGTCCTTGATCCGGTCGTAGCGGGCGAGATAATCCTTCTGCCCTGCTTTGTCGCCCTGATGTTCCGCCAACTCCGCCATCTGCCGCATCGCCTCGGCATAGGCCTGGCTTAACCAGACGCTTTCGCCGCGACCTTCCCTGCCGATGGCCGTGAGTGAGTCGTTCCAATCACCAAACTTGATCAGGATCAAGCCGTGCTTGCCTTTGTTATTTTCAAAAAAATCGAGCGCATGGCCAATGTGC
>JABDGH010000100.1 GCA_013286145.1 Verrucomicrobiota bacterium | reverse complement strand
CGACGTGCGTGTGGGCAAATTTGCTTTCACCGCGAATGGGCGCGCCATCGCCTCCGATACGACGGAAGGTTTTGCCAAGTTGATCGCCGATGCGAAAACGGATCGGGTTCTCGGCGCGCATATCGTCGCCAGCAATGCATCTGAATTGATCGCCGAGACGGTTCTTTTGATGGAATTCGGCGGAAGCGCCGAGGATCTGGCCCGGACGATCCATGCGCATCCGACGATGTCCGAAGCGGTGAAGGAAGCCGCCCTGGCGGTGGATGGACGGATGCTGAGCGCGTAGTTTGGCTAAAATGACGATAACCACTCCCAGTGCAGACTATTACCGACTTGGCGATTTTTCGTTTACCGGTTTTTCAGGGAAACGTTACGTTGCTTTCGATTTTGAAGCGACTGGCCCCAATCCCACATCGGACAGTATCACACAGATTGGAGCCATTATCGTTTGTGATTCCGGCATACATGATCACGAGTTTTTTGCTAGCTACGTCAGACCGCGAAAGCCGATTCCTGAAAAAATTGAGGCATTAACCGGCGTGACCAATGCCCTTGTGGCGGATGCGCCTCATTTTTCTGAGGCATACGCAAGGTTTCAGGAGTTCTGTTCCGATGCCGTATTGGTCACACAATGTGGGTATGAATTTGATTTTCCTCTTCTCGATCAAGAATGTGATCTTCACCAGATTCCACGGCAGCAAAATCTTCGTTTAGATACCAAGGCTATCTTCGCTCTTCTTCATCCAGAACAGACTCAAATATTTTCAACCAATTTTCTCAGCGACTATTATGCGATTGATCGGTCGCTCTTTAAGCGTCACGACGCGTTGGGAGATGCCCGGTTAATTGCGCAGCTATTTTTTGCTGAAATGGCGGAGGCTAGACACATGAAAATTGACTCCATTGCTGCTGAACAACCGATTGAGATAAAGAGATTTATTCTCCCTCCATTATGAAAATACACTAATTTATTGTAACCAGGTGTAACAAGAAGGGTCATTAGTAGTAATGAAAACACCCATTCGCCTCCTCATGCTTGGCCTTTGTGCCGGCTCACTCCTGTGCCTGCAAACGGTACGGGCCGACGACGATTCCACCCCTCCAGCGCCTCCGGCCGGAAAGATGCACATGATGCCGCATCTGCCCCCGGGATTCGAGCAGCTTAACCTGACCGATGCGCAGAAAGCCGACATCCAGAAGATATTCAAGGAAACAGAACTGGAACGGCAGCAAAAAATCCAGCAGGTGCTGACCGACGAGCAGAAAGCCAAGCTCGAACAACTGAAAGCGGCGCACCATGGCCCCGGCGGAGAGCATGATGCTCCTCCCCCTCCTCCTGCGACGTAAAACTTTTTAGTTAGTCAAGGGTAAGCAGACAAGTGGATCGCCCGGCGGTTGTCGTCTTTCATGGATGGCAGTCGCCGGGCGTAGTTTTTGTGAACGTGCGTTTCGGTGCGGATTCGCTAGGATTCAGGACTTGAACGCAACATCAGCCGATCCATCTACAACGCAGGAATTCTGGCGTTACGGCTTGCTCCTTTTTTTGGCGGTGCTGGCACTTTCGTTGCCGCAGGCCACCTTGTTGCCTCTCCTTGATCGGGATGAGCCGCGTTTCGCCGAAGCAAGTCGAGAGATGCTCCAGAACGGCAACTATGTCGTGCCGACTTTCAATAACGCACCGCGTTACGCCAAACCCCCGCTGATCTACTGGTGCCAGGCGCTTTCTTTTAAGATTTTTGGAGAAAATGCGTTTGCCGCGAGGTTGCCTTCACTTCTGGCCACGGCGGGAACGGCGCTGATCCTTTTCACATGGGGAGTGGGTTTGGGTCAGCGCAATATCGGGTTGATTGCCGCACTTTCGTATGCGTTTTGCCTGCAAACCGTGCAACAGGGACGTGTCGCCACCGCCGATGCGTTGCTGATTTTCTTTATGACCTTGACCGGATTCGCGGGTTGGAAACTTCTCGCGCTGGCTAAAAATAAATCGACGAGTCGATCAGGGTGCTGGCATTTCTGGGGAACGATTCTCGCGCTCGGATTCGGCGGAGGTTTTCTGGCCAAGGGTCCCGAAGCTTTGCTGCCCCTGGTGCCGTTATTGATCTGTTCGCGTTCGTTAGGTGGAAGAGTTATATCCTCGTTCATCGCGATTTTTTTGTTTGGGCTCTTCATCGTGTCGTTGTGGGCAATTCCGGCTTATGTGCAAACCAACGGCGAGTACTGGCATGAAGGTCTCGGCGAAGATGTCGGCAAACGAATGGTGACCGGTTTCCAGGGACATGGGGCCACGACGTTCCTTTGGTATCTGCTCAGCGGTCCCCTCTATCTGCTGACTTTTTGGCTCAGCGCCTTGCCTTGGTCACCGCTGCTCGTCACGCATCGCAAGCGGCTGTTTGGCTCGTGGAAGCCGGATCAGGTGGACAGCTACCTGTTGCTGAATGCCGGGCTGATCTTTTTGGTCTTTTCACTGATGGTGACGAAGTTGCCTCATTACACGCTGCCCGCATTCCCCTTCATCGCGCTCTTCTTTGCCCGCCGATGGGTTTCTTCCGATTTATGTCCCGGGCTGCCGACTCAATTGGCGGGTGGAATTGGAATTG
>JABDGH010000099.1 GCA_013286145.1 Verrucomicrobiota bacterium | reverse complement strand
CCTCGGCCCCGCGGATCGAGTTGTCCATCACCTGCTGCACCTGCATCACGGTGGGATCCTGCCGGAAAATCTGCACGGTTGCCGCCGCCTCGAAGATCTTCGTCTGACTCAGCGTGTAAACCAATGAGCTCGAAAATACGACCAGGAAGACGACGATGATATACCAAATCCGCTCGCGCAGGATCAGCAGATAATCCTGCAGGCTGCGTTGCACTGCGCCACCGCCACCACCGCCTCCTTCACCGTAGCCATAACCCACCGCGGAATACCCGGCGTAATTATAACCATAGCTGCCGCCACTACCCTCCGATGGCTGTTTCGATTTTGACGCTGGATCCATGATTGAGGGGGAGTAATCTAATCAGAAGAGAATCTCGGGCACAGAAATCACGTCGCCCGGCTGCAAGGGCCACGAATCATCGGTCTTCCCTTTCATCATGTCGTCGACGTTGATATGTTTCGTATCTGTCGTTCCGTCGGCATTGGTCCGCTTCAGCGTGACGTCATTTTTCTTGGCGATACGGGCAAACCCGCCGGCGCGAGTGATCGCATCGATCAGAGACAGACCCTCCTCGGGAGGAAAGGGAATGGCCCCGGGGCTGCCGACCGCACCCAAGATATTCACGTAACGCTTCGCATATTCGAGCACGATCACATTGACCTGCGGATTGACGAGATAATCGCGGTCATAAAGTTGACGAATCAACTCCTGCGCCTGCCGCGCGGTCTTGTTCTTAAGATCGACCGAGCCAATCAACGGAAGGCTGACCGTATACTCCTGCGAGATGCGCACCTCGCCCAGCGGATTAATGTCCTCCTCCCGGAAAACCGTCACGCGAATCAAATCTTGGGGCTGGAGCACATAGTCACCTTTGAGCCCACCTGCTTTGTACGCCTCTTGCTTCGGCGACTCCGTGCCCATGCCGGCTTCCTGGGGAGCGGCCTCCACCACCAGCACCCCGAGCAGTATAAACAGAGAAAAACGAACGAAAGTGAACATGCGGATGATCATGCTAGCAAAAACCGAGGAGCGCAACACTCCGCTCCAACCAGAAGAAAAATCCTGCAAGCCTCGGGGACCGCTCAATACCGGACACTGGTCGAGATGCTGAACACGTTGTTCGTGAATTCGCTCGAGGCAATCTTCGAACTATTATTGCGGTAGGTGTAGGACCCCACCACTCGCACATAGGCGTTTACCACGTAAGCCGCACCGAGCGAGCCTTCCACATAATCATCCGTGCGGCCCGGGGTGGTGCCCGCAGGCAGGTAGTCGATGCCGCGATAGCTGAGCCCGCCGGTCACGCTCCATTGATCGGAGATGTTCGTGGTCAAATTGCCACCGACCGAGAAGTTCTTTTGCTGGGCGCCTTGGGGACTCGTGTCAGGGGCTTCAGATACAGTGAGATCCAATGATGTCTTGGGCGAAATCGCATACGTAAGGCTGGCATCGAGGCCCAAAGATGTCTTGTCGCTGCCTTGGGAAAGCTGACGCTGCGTCACGCCCACCGCGAATTTGCCGGTCAACTTGGGCGTAAACTCGCCACGCGCACCAACATTGAAGAAATGGTCGGCTGAATCCGAACCGATTTGCGTCTGAAAGCTGCGATAGGTGTAACCGAGGCTCAGGTCGACCTTGGGGGTGTATTTGTAATAAAAATTAATCGGGATCGTGGTATCGTCGGAATCGCCATAGCCCGCGCGTTTGTAGTCCGTGTGTTCGAACGTAAATCCGGCCGCAATCGAGGTGATCTGCGATACCTGAGCCTCCCCATTGGCGCCTGCCGACAGAATATTCCGGCGAATCAGCGTGCCCACGTTGCCCGTGGAGCGAACATCCACTGTGTTCTGATTCGACTCGGTGTAGCTGGCGTTGACCTTGAGGTCGAGCTTGCCGTCGTCATAGCTGGACGCAAAGGTGCTGGAAAACAAATTGGTGTTTAAGCTGCTGTTGCTGGAGTAGCGCGTGATCGCATCAGCCAAGGTAAAAGCACCTTGAACCTGCGCATTCTTGCCAAACGTCAGCTGAGCGCCGGGGTCGATGTCGAAAATAGTGTCGCTCGTCGCATTGGTGGACAAAAAGATATTGTCATCCGCCCGCACACCCACGGTGCCGGTCACAAAGAGTTCCGCCCCATCTCCAATGGCCAAAAAGGGCGCGCAATACGCCGTCGCGCTAACGGCAAGTGAAACGATCGCAATACGGACTAAGCTGTTCATGAGTGTGGGTGTTAAAGATCCTGAGGATGTTTAGCCTGAAATTTTTGCTTTGGTAAAAGTGGTGTTATTCTCTTCGGTGGATGAAAACTCAAGCAAACATCCCCTTGGGCATTAGGTTACTATTGTATCCCAGCACCCCGAAGGTTAGCTCAATCTTCAAAAACTTATGAAAAAACTCTTGGTAGGAAAGTGCAACGCATTTACCGGTGCAAGGGTAATTTTAGGCGGGAGCAAAATCGTTACCTGACGCCGGGGGGGCCACACTGACGCCTGAGTTGTCATCCAGTTCCCCAGTTCCGATGAATCCGCCGGAATTCAAGCTGCCTTCCGATCCTCAGGAGTCCAATCCGCCTCCGCCTCGGTTGGCACATTATTTTTCCCGAC
>JABDGH010000098.1 GCA_013286145.1 Verrucomicrobiota bacterium | reverse complement strand
CGGGAAGGTGTTTTTAAAAGCTTGTGACAAGCTTGCAACGACTGCAGTCGATTTTGATGGCACCGGAGACCCTTATCACGTTGAGTGGTGGCGCTGCGGATCAAAGAATCCGAACTGGAACGCAGGACAGTTTCCGATCCATTACGTCCTGATACGACCGCCCAAGAATAAACCGCAAGTACTCGCGCTTACCCTTGGCAATTCCGGAAGTTCCGACGAATATTTCATCGATCAGTTAGATCTCATCGATAGTCCGGTCAGCTCCCGCCAGCTTTTGCTTATGACGGGCAAGTACTATAAGGCCGACCAAGGTAGGATCCAATGCGCCCTCGAACTTGTCAAAGACGACTTTCAATGCTCCCCTTCCATCGAACCTCGCTATTACACCCAACAACAGCTCCGCGTTCACGAAAAAAGCCTCTTGCGTAAAGTAGGTGAATACTTTCAGGGTAGATAACTGCGGAAAGGGCGCAAGATCAAATGTTGCTCATGATCGTGAATCGGGTGCAGAACTAATAGGATTTGGGCATTCCGAGAACGTTGTGACCGAGATAGGCGAGAATCAAATTGTTGTGCACCGGTGCGACCGTGAAGAGCCTGGTTTCCCGGAACTTTCTCTCCACGTCGTAGTCCCGGGCAAAACCGTAGCCTCCATGCGTATCGAGGCATACGTTGGCCGCTTCCCAGGCTGCATCTGAGGCGAGCAGCTTGGCCATGTTGGCTTCCGGCCCGCACTTCTCGTTTCCGTCAAATTTCTCCGCGGCATCGAAGCGCATCAGGTCGGCCGCCTCGGTATGCGCGCTGGCACGCGCGATGGGAAATTGCACCCCTTGATTTGCGCCGATCGGCTTACCAAAGAGAACTCTGTCTCGCGCATAAGCCGCGGCCCGATGAATAAACCATCGCGCGTCGCCGATGGCTTCGGCGGCGATCAAAATGCGCTCCGCATTCCAGCTATCGATGATGTAACGAAAGCCGCGGCCTTCCTGGCCGATGAGGTTTTCGGCGGGAATGTAGACATTGTCGAAGAAAACCACATTCGTGTGGTGGTTGATCATCATTTCGAGAGGCTGAACCTTCAAATTACCTTTTACGTCGCGCAGATCCACCAGAAAAACGGACAGGCCGCTGGTCTTGTCCTCGAGTTCCTCATAGGGCGTGGTCCGCGCCAGCAACAACATCAAATCCGACTGCCGCACGCGGGAGATAAAAATCTTCTGGCCGTTCACGACATACCGGTCGCCCTTACGAACAGCCCGCGTCTCGATGCGCGTGGTCTCCGAGCCGGCGTTCGGTTCCGTAACGGCAAATGCCTGCAGGCGCAACTCCCCGCGTGCGAGCGCCGGAAGATAGCGCCGTTTCTGCTGCTCATTTCCGTGACGCAGCAGCGTTCCCATCGTATACATCTGCGCATGGCAGGCACCGGAATTTCCGCCGGAGCGGTTGATCTCCTCCAGGATGATGCTGGCTTCGGCGACTCCCAGTCCGGCGCCGCCGTACTCTTCGGGAATCAGAGCGGCGAGATAGCCGCTTGCGGTGAGAGCCTGTACAAACGCCTGAGGATACTGCTCGGTCTTGTCCCCCTCCCGCCAATACGCATCGGGAAAGTCCTTACATAGAGCTCGCACCGCAAGACGAATCGCCTCACGGTCTGCTTTCAACGATTGCTTCATATCTCGTTCTCCCACCGATGGCGTCCGCGGGCGCTCACGTCTTCTCTTTGGTCTCCGGAAAAAGCGCCAGCCTCGGAGCAAACGCGCGTTTCCAGACCATGATCGTTCTCACGTACTCGATGACGATTTTTCCCTCTTGCTGGACCCCTCGCGTGCGCACCTTGACGATACCCTGCTTGGGCCTCGATTTGGATTCGCGTTTCTCAAGCACCTCGGATTCGGAATACAGCGTGTCCCCCGCGAATACCGGATTGGGCAATTGGATGCTTTCCCAGCCAAGAGCAAAACCGTTTTCGCTGACGTCGGCGACTCCCAATCCGGTGACAATGGCCAGGGTGAGGATGCTGTTGATCAAGCACTGCCCGAATTCCGTGCGCCTGGCATAATCATTGTTGAAGTGGATTTGATTGGTGTTGTTGGTGAGGAGAGTAAACGAGATATTGTCGGCTTCCGTGACGGTTCTACCGAGGCGGCAGCGGTAGATGTCTCCAATTTCAAAATCCTCGAAATAGCGGCCTTCCCAGCCTGGTTTGATGGGCATCTGAATTCCTCATGGAGCCATCGACGACAGCGAGCCCACAACACGGATCGAGTCGATGGCTCGCGCGATACGACTACTACGCAATACGACTACTAAATAACGCCTTCCATTCGCAACTTGGTGATGCGTTCTTCACCGTATCCCAAGATCCCGCGGTAAACCGCTTCGTTATGTTGCCCCAGTTCGGGCGGCAGCCCCGCAAGACTCGGGCTGGCGGCGGAAAAGCGGATCGGAATACCCATTCCGTAAATTTCATCTACCGCGCCGTATTGAGGATGGGTGAGCGGGACCGTTTCACCGCGAGCCAGCACCCGGGTATCGCGAACAGCGGCCGCCGGGTGCCGCACTTCAGCAGCAGGAATTCCGCGCGCGCGCAAATTCGAGACGATCTCTGAA
>JABDGH010000097.1:67-2732 GCA_013286145.1 Verrucomicrobiota bacterium | reverse complement strand
AAAAGGCGATCATGATGCCGAACATCAGCATCGCGCCAAAAGCAAAGCCCAGGAGAGGAGAGGAAATCATCGGCACAATCACCTTGGGCCATAACCCTTGCGAGTGCCCTGAGGCGTTGACCATGCTCCATTTGAGAACGGTCCAATCGAAATTGGAGACGGCCAAAGCCGCACCGCACAAGCCGCCGATCAATGCATGGCTGGAACTGGAGGGCAATCCCATCCACCAGGTGAGCAATCCCCAGATGATCGCCGCGAGCAACGCGTCGAGCACCGTCAAGGTCGTCACGATATGCGGATCAACCAATCCGACGCCAATCGTGGCGGCCACCGCCGTGCCACTAAACGCGCCGACCAAATTACCGATGGCCGCGAGAAGAATCGCCTGGCGGGGCGTCAGGACTTTCGTGGAAACGACCGTCGCTATGGCGTTCGCCGCATCGTGAAAACCGTTGATGTACTCGAAGACAATCGCTGCGATGAGCACCGCCGTGAAAAGAACCATGGCCGTAAAATCAGGATATCTTCAGGACAATTTGGAAAACGGTGTTGCCTGCATCGCGGCAACGGTCGATCGCCCGTTCCAGAAGCTCAAAAACATCCTTCAGGATGATAACCTCCTTGGCTTCGCGTTCGCCCTGGTAGAGCTCGCGCAACATTTTCGTTACGAGTTTGTCGGCCTCGCCTTCGAGTTGTTGCAGCCGGGAATTCATATCACCCACTTCATCCAGCGAAGCGCCGGAACGAAGCAGCCTCACCATCCTGGCAAGCACTCCGGCAGACTGCTCGAGAAGGCTGACTTGGCGATGAAGCGATTCATCCGAAAGAATGGTCCTCGGACAAATCACCAGGCGCTCGCCTATTTTCTGCACGGTCTTCGGAATTTTGTAGAGGGAATTGGACAGCGCCTCAATGTCTTCACGTTCCAGCGGCGTAACAAAGGTGCGGCAAAGCTCGCGCGTGATTTCGTTGGTGATTTCCTTGTCCTTGCGACGGCTAAAGGTCAAGTCATGGAGGCTATCGACTGACAGGACTCCCTTCATTTTTTCCAGGAATTCCTTCAGGTTGGTTGTGCAGGAATCGGCTTCGTTGGCGCTGGCCTCGAGCAAATCGAAGAACTTTTCGTCTTTTCCAAGAATTTTTTTCCACGTCGTCATGGTAGTTGATTACCAAAGGACTTCTCTTTAGTCACACAATCTTAACATTCCATTCGAGGTGGGTTAATAAGATTTTTTTTCTTGCCGAACGCTGTCCTGATGGAGTTAGACTTGCTTCCTCAACTTGATGACATCACTTATTAGGATAATCGGTTGTCAGGCAGGTGTAGTGCTCTATGTTATTTATAATTTAATTCGTGGCTTAAGTTATGCTTGAGAAACCCGTTTTACTTTAGGAACAAAGAATATGCCTTCCAAAAATCCTTCCATATCTCGTAAAAAACCAGCGCGCGTTAAATCCAAGGTTGCAAGAAAGGTGGGTTCATCTCCTTCTTCAAAGGTGCCTTCCCCCGCAGTAACGTCCAAGCCGCCGATACCCGACAGCAAACCGGGAAATCTGCCCGCGTACGAATTTCTCGGACATCTGCCCGATAGCTACGGCACCAAAAAACTGTTTCTCACGCCCCGTGATCCACACATCCTTTTTGCTTACTGGGATCTAAGCCCGGAGCAGTATCAGGGTGCGGCGAGCGCGGCTCATGACGGCAAAGTCTTTCTCGAAGTGTATGTCCCAAACGAAGGCCGCGTGCAACAGATCCATATTTGGGACTGCCATAAGAATTGGTACCTGCAGGTTAACCGTCCCGATACCAATTTTGTCGCCCAACTCGGCTTCTATCGTCCGGACGGCAGCTTCGAAGTCCTAGCCCGCTCAACGGAAGTTCGCACCCCGCGCGACTCGCTCTCTCCGAATACGGATGCGCGGTTCGTCACCATCCCCTTCCACGTTCCTTTCCGCGAGCTGTATGATTTGATCGTGTCTTTGATGCAAACTGGCGAGGGAATCGCCGAAACGCTCGCTCGCCTGCAACGCAACAATTATCCACTACCTTTCCAGGCTCGTGTGCCGCGCGATCTCACCCCGGAAGAAAGTGACGAATTGATCGAATATCTCGGCGACGAGGAAGTTCGCCGCCGCATGGTCGGATCCTTTGAGATCACCGAAATCCTGCGCAAGCGCTTCGAGACACTGCTCTCCTCCGGCCAGTGGACTTCGAGTTCCGGGGCATGGGTCACCAGCGTCAGCAGTCCCTTCGGCGCTTCATTTGGACGCGAACGCGGTTTCCACATGCACGTCAACGCCGAGCTTATCATTTATGGCGGCACCTCGCCCGATGCCAAGGTGCGCATCGACGGCCATGACATCACGCTGAGCAAGGACGGCACCTTCTCTTATCACTTTGTCTTCCCGGATGGCCAGTTCCACGTTCCGATCGACGCCACCTCCGCCGACGGAGCCGAAACGCGCAATGCGTTGCTCTCCTTCCTGCGCATGACACAACTCGAAGGTGATGTGCGCAAGACCGGCCAGCCGCCGCTCAACGAGCCGATTGGCCGGAAGAAATAAGGGTAGGTCGGTTTGTTGTTGGAACAGAGCAGTCATTCCGAACGAAGCCGAGCCAAAAGATTATGGTAAGGCAATATGCTTGTTCGAGACGAAGTTGAGG
>JABDGH010000096.1 GCA_013286145.1 Verrucomicrobiota bacterium | reverse complement strand
AAAAGCTGCGGCGCGCCTTCGCTCGCTGGGTTATCTGGCTGGCGGACTTGCCGTCAGCGTCAAGTTTCTCGGTCATCAACGCTGGAAGGATGAAATCAGTTTTCTTGAGACGCAGGACACGCTCGATTTCATCCGTGTTTTCGATTTGCTTTGGCAACGGTGTCCGAAATCATCACGGCCGCCGCTTGCCGTTGGCGTCACTTTGTTCCATCTCACGGCCACGTACAATATCACCCAGACATTGCCCCAAATGGATTCTTCACGCCTGGCGCTCGATGATGCGATGGATAGGCTTAACCAATCCTTCGGTAAAAACACCGTTTACTTTGGCGGGGCGCAACTGGTTCTTGAATCGGGTCACGCCCCCATCGCCTTTACCAATATTCCTGTGCTTGAGAAGGAGCGGGAAGAGCCGTTGCGTCCTGGAAGGGGGGGCTCCATCATGAGTGAAATTTTCGATTAACATAGACGCATCTCTTTTCTCGTCATCCTGAGCGGAGCCGAGGCAAACAATATTGGTTGAGCCTAAGATTTACCCGAGGCGAAGTCGAAGGACATGGCTTGATAAACCAAACGTAAAGGTGGCGTCACAAAATTTCCAAACACCCGAAGGGACTCCCGCTTGTCGTCCATGCGAAAAATGAGGGCCAGTACGAGACAATAAATCTTTTGTCGACTCTCGGACTCAGTCCAAATTCGAGCCGTATCCCTCGACTGCGGTTCGGATTGACGATACGCTTAAACAGGCTTTCTGGCTCACCTTCGCTCGGGATGACGGAGGGGGTTGGTGCCGGTTTTGTTCCTAATCAACATGTGACTTGGCCGGATTCTTCGAGGAAGTGGAGGGTGCGTGTTCGGACTCGGGCGCGGAGGAAGTTGCAGGCGTTGCCGTATTATTCGTGGGAGCCGAATGAGTGGAGGAAGTTACCTTTTTTGTCGGTTCGGCTTGCGTCGTGGGAGTTTCCTGGGGTGAAGGAGCGGCATTTGTCGCCGAAGAAACGTTGTTCGTTGAGGGAGGAGTTTCGGCAATGGGCGGGTGAGAGGGCGTTGCAGCGCCGTTGGCGGGTTCGTAGTTGAAATGCCAATTGGCCACCATCATCTGTCCGCTGTCCGCATCCCTGACCCGGATGTTCACGATATTCACCTCCTGAATTAAGTCGCGCGGCAGATAGAGGCGGACGGTTGAGGTCTTGGGATCAAAATCGTGACGCACATCGCCGAAGTCGCGCACGCTCGTCTCAATCGACTTAGGATCAAGGTTGCCCGCATAACCGAGTATCGCGGTAATTACCGGACGAGGTTGGCTTGTGGTGGTGCCGGGCGCTGGATTGGCTTCGGCCACACTCAATGCACCTTGTCGCAGGTAGTTGGCAAAAAGTTTTTCCACGGGATGCGTAATGATGTAACGCCCGATGCTATGCACGTCCGTGGTGCTATGGACGGGATTATCGGCCACGGTGAAAATAGCCTCGTAGCCAGCAGCAATGGCCTTGGCTTCGACTTGTTTGTTATAAGCTCCATAAGGATAAGCAAAGAAGGGGACAGGCTTGCCGAGCTTTTGTTCGAGAAGAGCCTTGGAACCAGCGGTTTCGGTGGTGAGAAATTCATCGTACTCTTCAGGAGACAGGGTTGTGAAATGCCCCTTGAATTTCTGCGCTTTCTTGGGCAGTTGGGGGTGAGTCATCGAATGACTTTCGATATCGACGCCATCGGCTTGCAGGGCCAGCAAATCCGGCCAACTGGCGGCACCCTTCCCTTCAGTGACCGTGATGAACTCGGGATAAACGAAATAGGTCCACGGATAGCCGTATTTTTTCAGGATGGGTGCGGCATACACGATGGCGCTTTTGTACCCGTCATCGATGGTGATCGCTACCGATTTGGGCTGCAGCCCAATTTCGTGCTTGGTGAAACGGACGACATCGGAAAGCGGAATGACGTGGTAGCCGTTGTCGTTGAGATATTTCATCTCCTGCTCAAAGACATCCTGGCTCATCATGTATTCGTTCCTCGATGATTGCCCGGCCGCCATGAATTGATGATAGCCGAGAACGATTACGCTGGCTTCGATCGGTACCGGACGCGGCGCATCCGAGTTGGTTGATGGGGGCGTGGAGGACGTTTCGTTGGTGGCGGGTGGGAGAGAGAATTCGCCGTTGGTTGAGGGAGCGTTCGTGGAAGGGCTGAGGAGAGGCAATGGCGGAGGAAAACCCGTCGAAAATGGCGCTGGCTCGGAAGCAGGTGCTTCACTTCGCATACTTCCGGAAGGCGTATAGGCGGCAAAAACCAGGAAGGAGCGGGGATTGAGCCGTGAGCGCATCATCGTCGAGGAGGGCGTCGCGGGAGCGGAGTTGGAGTCGGGCGCAAATGAGGCGGGTGGTGGTGGCGTATTGTCCGGGGTTGAAGAAACCGGCGGTGGCATGGGGCCGATGATGATATTGGTATCGGCGGCGGGAGCAGGGGCCGGTTTATCCAGGGGCGTGGGAGAAGAATTGGCCGGAGGGGAAGCCGGAGCGGACGCGGTCAAGGTGGCGGCCATGGGAAGATTTCCCTCCACGCCAAATTTCAAACGTTCCTGGTGAAAACGTTCCTCAAGCTTGGCGTCCGTGATTCCAAAATAGACAAAAAAGCCGCCGATGAAGAGTAGAAGCCCCACGGCCAGGGCAAGAGAACGCTTTAGAAGCATAAAGAGGGGTAACGGTATCAGCTAAAAAGCCGGTCTTCAACTACTTCCAAAATGACATGAAGCGCCCAGGTGTGAAGTTCCTGCACCCGT
>JABDGH010000095.1 GCA_013286145.1 Verrucomicrobiota bacterium | reverse complement strand
ATTGGTCGCGCAAACGCTCAAGTTTCGGAGCTAGAAACCATCGCAAAAGCAGCCACGAGGCTGTCGTTATGGGTTTTGTCGCGCCTTCCAGGAAATTTCACCCACGGAAATCGTCTCATCATCGACGATGTCCTTGAGGAGATGGTGATGGGGGGACAGGCTGCACACCGGATCCGTTGCATGAGAATCGCCAGTCAGAAGGGCAGCCTGGCAGCGACACCCCCCGAAATCGACGGTGCGTTCGGGGCATTCGCGGCAGGGCAGGGGCATCCAGTCCTCTCCTCGAAAACGATTGAAGCTTTCGGATTCGTTCCAGATGGCGTCGAGTGATTGCTGCCGGACATTTTCAAACTCAAGGCCTGAAATACTCGTGGCGTTTGGACATGGAAGAACTTGTCCGAGCGGATTGACCGTCAGATAACGCGCTCCCCAGCCTTGCATGCACGGCTTCGGACGGTCCTCAAAATAATCGGGAAGCACATAGATCACTTCCATCCGGCCGCTTAGGCGTTCTTTATGCGACTGCACCAGCGCAAATGCGGCCTGAACCTGTTCGCGGGAGGGCAGCAACGATTTTCGGTTGAGCAACCCCCAGCCGTAAAATTGGACATTGGCCAGTTCGAGTCGTTGAGCGCCCAGGCTTTCCGCGAGGGAAATAATTTCCGGGAGTCGCTCAATGTTGGCGCGATGCAGAACGACATTGAGGCTGAGGGGAAGCCCCGCGTCCGTTGCGGCTTTGGCCGCCGCTATTTTATGGTCATGACTTCGCGTACCCGCGATGGAGTCACCGAGAACCTTTTCATCCGACTGAAAACTGATCTGGATCGAATCGAGGCCGGCGGCTCGTAATTGCTGGGCACGCGCGAGGTCGAGGCCAAGACCACTGGTGATGAGATTGGTATAAAGCCCGGCGTTGCGTGCTGCGGCGATCACCTGCGGCAAATCGGGACGCCAAAGCGGTTCGCCTCCCGACAAGCCGACATGGAGCACACCCAACTTGGCTGCCTCCTGAAAAACACGCTCCCATTCCCCGGTCTTGAGTTCGAATCCGACCGCAGTGCTAATCGGATTTGAGCAATAGGGACAATGCAGCGGGCACCGGTAGGTGAGTTCCGCCAACAGAACGTAGGGGCGCGGCTTCACAGGGAAAGTGCGATGAGGTTTCGTCGTCGTAATTGTTCCAGGTTTTCGAAGAGATCGGTCTGGAGGACTTCTTTGCCGACGTCGAACTCTTCGCCCAGCAGTTGCAACAATTCCCCGACAGTCTTCCGGCCATCACAGTGTCGCACAATTTCGTGCGCCGTGCTGTTGAGGACAAACATGCCCTCGGGAAAAAGAAGAACCGGATCGCCGCTGACCGCATCCATCTTGAGGCGCGCGTGTGGCACCAGGACGGGGCGCATCTGCAGATCAATGGAACTCATGAAGGTTGTGGGCAATATTTTAAATCAATCGCGTCGAGCATCACCCACAATATATCGCATTTAAATGAAAGCGCATCCACTGCGCCCTGTTGCATTTCGGGTGTGGAGCAATAGCGCAACGTGAGCGCCAGCGCGCTGTCGGAATCTTTTCGTGCCTGGGTCAGGCGCCGCTTGAAATAATCAAAGCCCCATGAGGGCACCCACGAGTAGTGAGTCTGGAAGGCTTCCAGCCGTTTCGCCATCAGGTCGGGAGCAAAAAGTTCCGTCAAGGATGAGGCCACGGCGATGGGCCAGGGTTGCGTGCGCGCCAGATTCACGTAGGCGTCCACGGCAAATCGCACACCGGGCACGAGATGGCGACCATCCAGCAATTCCTCGCGGGGAACACCACAAGCTTCACCGAGGCGGATCCATGCCTCGATGCCGCCTTCCTCGCCCTGCGTTCCATCATGCTCGGTGATTCGATAAATCCAGCCGCGTCGCACCTCGCGCAACGGGCAGTTGGATAAAATGGCGGCGTCCTTGATTGGAATCTGGGTCTGATAGTAAAAACGATTTGCCACCCAGCCGCGAATCGCCTCCGGCGTAAGCTGGCCCGCGTTCATCCTCCGGTGAAAGGGATGTTGATCGTGATAGGAACGTGAACCGACTTCTTTCAGTCGTTGCACGAAGTTTTGCTGATCTTGAGAAAGGTCCATTATATTTCAAACTCCAATCCGTCGTATCCGACCATGAGTCCTGCGCCTTCGACCGCCAGCCGCTCGGGGCTGCCCGGAACAAGAACAGGATTAGTGTTGTTGATGTGAATGTAAATCCGATAACGCGCGCGAAGACCAGCCAGAAAGTCGAGGCTTCCATCCTTGATGGAGAGATGTCCCATCTCGGAAGCCTTCCGGGCCGATGGTTTGACCGCTTTAAGTTCATCTTCCGACCAGAACGTGCCATCGAACAAAACGGCATCCGCGTTTCGCAGGGCGTTCTCCAGATTTGTTGGAATTTCATTAACATCCGGCGCAACGAGAAGCAGGCCACCGGTTCGTTCATCTTTAAATAAATAGGCGGTGCTTTGTGCTTCGCTTGATGCATCGGGTGCGCTGAAAACCGGAGGAGGGCTCCGCAGTGGAATGGCCTGATAGGTGAGGCCGCTTGGTTTTCCATTGCGCAGGGACAAGGAACCCATGCGGTCGATGGGAGGTTCATGCCAGACCACTCCGCAAAAAGCATTCAGGAGCGGAATGAAGCCCATGGTATCCGATAAATAACCGCGCACCACTTTCGAGGCGTGAAGGTGAAGAGGCTCTCCTTCGCGCAAAAACAAAATTCCCGCCGTGTGATCCAAGTCTGCGTTGGTAAGCAAAACAGCTTCCAGGGGATTGGTACGGGCTGAAGTGGAGACGGGGTGCAGAGATTTAAACCCAGCGAATTGATCCCGAATATCAGGG
>JABDGH010000094.1 GCA_013286145.1 Verrucomicrobiota bacterium | reverse complement strand
AATAAAGAAAAGCAAACCCGAAAGATCAGGGCCGGTATGAACCGCTTTTAATGGAAGCTGCGGTTGCCGGAAATCAGGAACCCGCAGTGCCTGAACCTGCGATGGTCTGGGAAAGTTTCATCACCTTGGATTTCATTTCCTTGCCAGCCTTGAACTTGACGACCGCACGGGGAGGAATCGGTACATCATGTTCTGGGCGATTGGGATTGCGGCCCACGCGTGCCTTGCGGAGCTTGACCTCGAACACGCCGAAGTTGCGCAACTCCACGGCCTGGCCACTGGCGAGGCTTTCGGTGAGATGATCGAGCGTGCGTTGAATGACGTTCAGCACCTCTTGCTGAACCATTCCTGTTTCATTGCTGATACGGACTACCAGATCGCGTTTGGTTAAATTAGCCATAAACCAGTGCTATTGCGCCAGATGGAGCGAAGATTGCAAGACCAAAAAATGGAAGGCCATCGCCGCAAGTTAAACCAGATGCTTGATCAGCACCTTGGAGTTGCGACCACTACTCTCATATTTTTCCCGCCGGGAGGGTGGGAGATCCTCAGGCGAACCCTCCTTGAAGCCTCCTTTTTGCTGGAAATAATTGAAGGCGCGGGTTGAGAGGAGGAAAATGGTTTCCACGCCCCGTTCCCGGGCCGCGTTTTCGGCGAAGAGCATCAATTTCTGGCCGATGCCCATGTTTTCGTTCGCACTGCTGACCGACAGACAGGCAAGTTCGGCTTTTTTGCCGCCGGGCTGCACGTGGATGGCGACGCAACCGACAATATTGCCATCGATCTGAAAAACATAATAGTCGCTCAGTTGCGAAAGGATGTCCTGCCGGGTCCGCTTGACCAATTCCTCCTGCTCGACCGATTCCCGGATCAGGTTCCGAATCGCCCGCACGTCCTTTTTTAGCGCGCGCCGGACGGCCTGATATTCATTGGCATAGATCATCGTGCCGATGCCTTCATTCGAGAAAATTTCGGTGAGAAGCGCCTCATCGACCCGTCCGTCGAGGACATGGACACGGCTTACGCCATTCCGGCAGGCGGTGATGCAATGCTCGAATTTGGAGACGAGATTTTCGGGAATTTCGCCCTTGTTCTTCTTGAAAAATTCCTCGGCTTCGGTGACGGAAATCTGGCTGATCGGTTTGCCACCCTTCGTGAATCCATTGTGATTGGTGACATAAATGAGCTTGGCCGCCTTGAGCGCCTCGGCGACTTCCACTGCGACGCCATCCGAGTTGACCCGGAAAGTGCGTCCGTCGCCATCGAAGCCGAGCGGTGCGATGACGGGGATCACTCCCTTTTCCAAAAGTTGGTTTAAAAAGTCGATATCGACCCGCTCGACCCGTCCGGTGAAAAGCTGATCCACACCGCCAACAATTCCGTAGGGATGCGCAATGATGGCATTCGTATAGCAGGCCCGCAGATCGTTCGAGGCAAGTCCTTCGAGCACTTCATGGGTGATCCGGTTGGCGGCGGTGAGGGCCAGTTTGAGTGTCTCCGCATCGGTGATGCCGGTTCCATCGGCGTTGCTCATGGGCACTCCAGCCTGTTCCGAAAGCTCCCGCAATTGATGGGCTGCTCCGTGGACAAGCACGAGCCGAATGCTCAACGAGCGCAATACCGCCAGGTCGAGCAGGATGTTGGCAAAATTATCGTCGGCGATGATGGCGCCATCCAAGGCAATCACGAATGTCTTTTCCCGGAAACCAGGAATGTAGGTCAGGATGCCACGTAAGTCGGAAACTTTCATAAGGAAGGTAGTAAGGGAACGCTAACCGATATTATTTGGCAAACAAGAACGACGCATCGTTGTTTTTCCGACTGGGGATACTTGCGCGGATGGTGGGTTCCAAGCAGTACAAACAAAACAACCACCGCCCGTGAAGGCGGTGGTTGTTTCAGTTTAACTCAGGCCAGGATGGCTTGAGCCTGATGATCAGGGATAATGATCGTTTAGATTATTGGTTTCCAGGGTTGCATCGGCCGAGCCGATGGCGCCACTGGCATCGACGTCCGCCCGGTAGTTCGACGCCGTGACCGTCTGGCCGAAATCGGCGTTCACCGTGCTTTGGTCGGAAGTGCCGCAGGTTCCGTTGCCGCTGTAGTCACCCACCACGATGCGCAGGCTCATGGTTCCCGCCGTCATGACTCCGCCATCGGTTGCCATGACATTGGTCAGGTTGACCACTACCGCCTGCTCGTCTCCCACGCCGGTGAGAGGCACTGTTACCGTGCTGCCCGCCACAGTGGGCGTGCCGACTGTCGCCGTGCCCGACTGAAGCGAGGCTGACGCACTGGAGATCGCCTTGTCGAAGGTTCCGATCAACGAGAGGTTGCCGATGCGATCTTCCACGGGCGCATTGCCCGATGCGGGCGTTGAGGTGTTGGAGACGGCTATGGTCGTGGCAAACGTCCCGGCCGAGCCATGGGTCATGCTGGAGACTGCGCTGTTGAGCACGGGTGGTGCGCCACCGCCGGTAACTGTCACCGTCAGGGTGTCTGTTCCTATGTTTTGGGCCTGGTCATGTGCTGCCACGGTAAGGATATTGTCACCGCTCTGAAGTGTGATGCCAGATGCCGACCATGTTCCTGTTCCGCTTGCCACACCGCTTCCTCCACGGTTATTACTCCACGTCACCGAAGTCACTCCAACATTGTCGCTGGCTGTGCCGCTAAGGGTTACGGTTGTGCCCGTGGTGCTGTAGGTCGAACCGCTGGTGGGCGACTGAATCGTTACCGTGGGCGGGGTGTTGTCGGCTCCCGGGAGCATATTATTTTGATTGGTCACACATATGTTGTAGTCGGCCGAGGTGATGCTGCCGTCGCAGGTGATGTCGGCCCGGTAATTCGAGGTCGAGAGTGTCTGACCCTCATCG
>JABDGH010000093.1 GCA_013286145.1 Verrucomicrobiota bacterium | reverse complement strand
GACTTATATCAGTCCGTTTGTGGGACGTCTGGATGACATCAGCACGGATGGCATGCAGGTCATTCGCGATATCCGCCTCATTTATGACAATTTCGGTTACGAGACGCAGATTCTGACGGCCAGCGCGCGTTCGCCGATGCATTTCCTGGAAGCAGCAAGAATCGGCAGCGACGTCATCACCGCGCCTTTCGCGGTGCTGAAACAATTATTGCATCATCCCCTGACAGACAGCGGCTTGAAAAAATTCCTGTCCGACTGGGAGAAAGCGCAGAAGTAATGGAAACGGCCTCAGATGGTGATCCGACCTCCCTGAGGCCTTTCTTTCGCTGCAAAGTCCTTAAACCCCCTCGAGAACTTGTGGCCCCGAATGAACGAGTCGTGACCCATCCGCCGATTGACGTCGTGGCGGGGGTCATTCGTCGCGAGGAATTGTTACTGATCACGCAGCGCATGGCGGACGATACGCTGGGCGGCTACTGGGAATTTCCCGGCGGAAAAGTCGATCCGGGAGAGGAATTGAAAGCGGCGCTCCATCGCGAATTGCTCGAGGAGATTGGTGTCGAAACGGAGATCGGCGAGGAGATTCACCGCATTGTCCATGCGTATCCCGATCGCGATGTACGGCTCTATTTTTTTGATGTTCGCATTGTTTCCGGCGAACCGCGAATGATCGAGGTGGCCGACTTACGCTGGGTAAATACGGAACAGTTGATGGATTACCAGTTCCCCGAGGCCGACCGGCCTTTGCTTGATCAATTACGCGGGACATGACTGCCTGGCTAAATCAAAAACTCTAACTGGCGGTCGAACGACCTCCCAGGTAGCCGTCGCTGTCCCAGCGACGGTGGATTGTGGAGCTATATTCTTTTCTGACCGCCGATGGGCCATCGGCGGCTACCTTAAATGCACCGGAGTTGCTCCGGGGTTCTTTACTTAAAAAGCTCCAAGAAATTTTTCCATGCGTAAAACCTCGCCCAGTGACCACGCCTGAAAGGGACATCCCCGTGCGGTGTGAGGTGGATCACCATCGGCGATCTCGGGCACATGATGCAGTCCCGATAAATCGAGACGGAGTAATTGCGGTGAAAGAAATAATTTCCACGCACGTTCTTTTACCTCGGGCGTTCCACCCTGCACACGCACCCACGCCTCAATGAAAGGCCCCGCAAGCCACGGCCAGACGGTTCCCTGGTGGTAGGTGCCATCCCGCTCCGCTGGTCCGCCTTGATAATGACCCACATAATCTTTTTCCACCGGTGACAACGAACGCAGGCCCATCGGAGTCCAAAGTTCCTTTTCCACGATCTGCACGACGCGCGCGGCATGTTCGTCATCGAGGAGCATCAAGGGCAGTCCACCCACGGCGAAAATTTGATTGGGACGCACGAGCGGGTCGGCCGTACCCGGTTGATGATCGACATCGATCACGTCGAAAAGACAACCGCGCGTCTCATTCCAAAAACGATTTTGAAAAGTGGCACGTCCCTGCTCAAATATCGCGCGCCATTGGGGATTGCGAGGGCTGGCCAAGCCAAGCGCATTCAGCCAGAGAGCCTGCACTTCCACTGGCTTGCCGATGCGCGGCGTGACGACCCAGTCGCCCACCTTGGCATCCATCCAGGTCAACTGAGCACCCGGCACACCGCAGGCGAGCAACCCATCCGAGTCGCAACGGATTCCATAGCGGGTTCCCTGATGGTAGTGGGTAAGGATAACTTCGACCGATGCCAATAAAATTTCCTTTTCCGCACCGAGCGATGGATCATCACCCACAATTTCAAGAAATTCGTGAACCACAATAACGTACCAGAGCGAGGCATCCACTGAATTGTATTCAGGTTCCGTGTCCTGCTCGGGAAAACGATTGGGCAACATTCCTTGGGAAGTTGTCCCGGCCCAGGCGACAAGGATTTCCCGTGCCTCCTCCAATCTTCCAGTGGCGAGACATAAGCCGCGCATGGCAATAAACGTGTCGCGTCCCCAATCACCGAACCAAGGATAACCGGCGATGATCGTGCGTCCCGTGCCGCGCTTGACCATGTAGGCTTCCGCCGCCCGCAGGCGCGGCGTGGAGATCGCATTGCGACGTGCGAGTTCCGCTTCGGCCAGTTGCCGAGCTAATTTCAAGGGTGTGGAAGATTCCTGCGCTGAGTCTTGTCCCAAGCCTTCTACGGAAAAAATCAGAACAGCAGATCCGGCAGCGAGGTTGAATTCATAGCGGCCGGGCGCAGCCAGATCTTCCACGGCATCGAGTCCGCGCACGAGTTCTTCATCGTAAAGAAAATTTTGATACCAGCAGGGTTCATGATGATAAACGCCGTTGCTGCGGGCCATGACTTTTGGAATCCCGTCATAAAAATGCCAGCATTCTCCTTCGGAACTGCTTTCCGGTGTGAAACGAAACGCTGGATTTTCGTGATGCGTGGCATGAAAGTCCCTGCCCGAAAAAAAAGGCCGCACCCGAAGAGACAAGGAACCGGTGTCGTCACCTTCCCAGTTCCAACACACGATGACCGTCGATGTTCCGCGTGAAACAAAAATTTGCTGGATGATTTTTCCGCCGGGAACGCGATACGTCCAATGCGGCCACGGCTTCAGCGAAAAACTTTCCAAACGTGTCGTGCCGTCGGGATGATTCACTCCCGGGGAATAGCGTTGGGTGCTCAGCGCAAAACGTCCCTCTGCCGTTTCCACTTCCGCATCGAATCCGTTGACCAGAACCATGCGCCCCGTTGGCGACGTTGTAGCAGCAAGCAACAGGGCGTGATAACGCCGGGTGCGAATGCCCGAAACCGTGCCACTGGCGAAGCCGCCCAGCCCATCCGCTTCCAGCCACTCTGATCTCGCCATCTCCGGATCGATTGACGAGGCCATGGCGGAACTAAACCACATCCTTCCCAGTTTGGCACGGATGTCTCACTGCTAAATTTTTATAAAGAGTTATCGAGCTTTGGCCACGATGAGGTGCATACTTGCCCTCTCTTTAATTTTTGATCGAACTTCGTACCATTCCTT
>JABDGH010000092.1 GCA_013286145.1 Verrucomicrobiota bacterium | reverse complement strand
TTGCAGCATGGAGCAGATTGCTGCTCAAGTGATACCCGAACGGTTCCTTGCCCCAGATCGCGGCGTTGAGCATGAGATAGAGCATCTGTCCCGGTCGAGCGCCTAGCATCAGATTCATCCCCAATACTTTTAACGAGAGAACGGCAGGCAGGTTGGAGAGAGACGTGACAAAGCCTTCCTGAAGGATTTCTTTGCGCGCATCGTAAACAAAATCAGATTTGAGCGATGGCCCGTAAACCAAAAAAGTCACTACTGCCAGCAGAAGCGGCATCCAAATACCTGACAGTACCGCGCCAAAAATTAATTTCGGAAGAGAATTTTCGGAGTCGCGCACAGGGGTCATATGATCTTGGTTGGTTGGATGCATACTTCTGGTCTTCCCATCTCTAACTGCAAAATAATCCCAGGTTATATCCCATATTTCGCTTTCAGATAATCCATGAAATAAATCGCGCAAGTCGGCTCACCTGTCGCACGTTGAATCAATTCCGACGGTGAATACCGCCGTCCATGCCGATGAATTTTATCCTTCAGCCACGTCAGAAGCCGCGTGTATTTCGCCTCCTGCAAATCGGCCTCCAAACCGGGCACCTGTTTCACCGCCGCATGAAAAAGCTGCGCGGCATTTAAAGTCCCCAGCGTATAGGTGGGGAAATAACCGATCAAACCGAGAGCCCAATGCGTGTCCTGCAAACATCCCCGCGCATCATCAGGCACCGGGATTTGAAATAACTCCTCGAACCGGGAATTCCATGCCTGGGGTAAATCGGCCACCGCCAGTTCACCCGACACCAGCTTCTGCTCAATCTCAAAGCGCAGAATAATGTGGAGATTATAAGTCGCCTCATCAGCTTCGACGCGAATATGCGTCGATTTGACGCGATTAACCAGGAGCCAGAATTCTTCGAGCGGCAACGCCTTTAAGTCGGGAAACTGTTCGCAAACCAACGGATACCAGTGACGCCAAAATTCCCGGCTTCGTCCCACCTGATTTTCCCACAAGCGCGACTGCGATTCATGAATGCCGAGCGACAAATAGGTGCCCATCGGCGTACCGAAATGTTCCGAAAGCAAACCCTGGCTGTAAAGACCATGCCCCGCCTCATGCATGACTCCAAAAAGTGAACTGGTGAAATCCCTCTCGTTATAGCGCGTGGTCAGACGGCAATCCTTCGGCCCCATTTCGGTGCAAAAAGGATGTACTGCCGTATCGATACGGCCCGCGTCCAAATCAAAACCCATCGCCTCGGCCACCTGACGATTCAATGCCTGCTGGCCGGAAATCGGGTAATTACCTTCCAAGCGTACAGGATCGATTGCTCCAGTGATTTTTTGCAATCGCGGCAAAAGCGGCGTCAGTTGTTTTTGGAGATCGGCAAAGACCGGTGCAAGATCAGCAGCGCGCGCACCCGGTTCATACCCTTCGAGCAACGCATCGTAAGCGCAGGTCGAGTAGCCCCAACCCTCGGCCTGTTCACGCACCAATTCCAAAATTTTCCCCAGCCAGGGCGCGAAGGCGGAAAAATTCGATTCCTTGCGCGCCTGCGCCCACGCTTCACGGGCCAGTGATGTGGTGCGTGCCAACTCCTCCACCAAGCGCGTGGGTAGTTTCGTGGCACGATCATAATCGCGCCGCCATTCCCGCACATTTGCCGCACGCAGCGCCGTCTCTTCCTCATCGGCACAAGTGGGCAGATGGTCTTCGCACGCCTTGATCCAATCTCCCATCTCAACCGAAGTACTGAGACGATGCGCGAGACCGGCCAGTTGCCCGAGTTGCTCGGCACGATAAGCTCCCGCCTTCACCGGCATGTAGGTTTCCTGGTCCCACGAAAGAAGGCTCGCTGCGCTATTATAGACGGCAATTTCCCTGGATCGTTGCTGAAGGGATTCGTAGGCGTTCATGGAAAAACTATTTTTGACGGAATTAACGGAATTCTTATAACAGAAGAAATATCCGGGAGGAAACCCGAAGAAGAACAAAGAATCTCATCACAAGAGAATAGGTATCGCGGTAAAGACACGCTCCCGTTATTTTTCAGTTGCTCATGTCCCCTCCCCGTAATTTTGCTCAACCCGCCGCTCGCCATGCGTGGACTAAGCAGTTATTGGCTCCGCTCAATGAAATAACGTGGGAGCGACTCGCACGGGAACTCTTCGCCTGGCAATTCGAGCGCGTCCCGGCTTACCGACGGCTTTGCCTTGCCCACGGAATCACACCGCAACGGCTTAAATCCTGGCGTGATATTCCTGCCGTTCCCCAGCAACTCTTCAAATGCGAAAAGCTTTTCTCTCATCCTTCGGAGTGCCCCGCCATCGTTTACGAAACCAGCGGAACCACCACAGGTCAACCGGGACGGCAATATCTTCTACAGGCCGATATTTACCGCGCTGTCTCAGTTGAAGGTATCCGACGCATGGGCCTGCTGGATCAAGTCGATTTTCTTCATCTTCTTGCCCCCGCGCCAACGCAAACGCCCCATTCCTCACTCAGTGCCATGTTCGGTTTCTGGCAAAAACACAAAGGTTCCAACCGCGCCCGCTTCTGGATGAAGAAAGACAGGTTTGAATTTGCCGCCCTGCGCAAAATGCTTGTCGCACAAATCAAGGCGCGTCGCCCGGTTGCGATCTGCGGCACCGCTTTCAGCTTTGTGCACCTCATCGACGCTTGGGCCGATTTGCCGCCGCTCCGTCTCCCCCGCGGCAGTTGGTTGCTCGAAACCGGCGGATTCAAGGGCCGCAGTCGCGAAATTTCCAAGGCGGAACTTTACGCACAACTCTCCCGCCTCTTTTCGATTTCCGCTAACTCCATCTGGAACGAATATGGCATGAGCGAACTTTCCAGCCAGGCCTACGCGCGCGGCATCTCGGGCCTGCATGAAGTTCCCCCGTGGGCGCGTGTTCTGATCTGCGATCCCGCGACGGGCCGGGAAGTCCATGTCGGCCAGCGTGGATTGGTACGCTGGATCGATCTCGCGAATATCGATTCCGTCATGGCTCTCCAAACGCTCGACATTGCTGAACGTACGTCGCAGGGATTTCGACTCATCGGTCGCCTGCCCCGGACTGAGCCG
>JABDGH010000091.1 GCA_013286145.1 Verrucomicrobiota bacterium | reverse complement strand
GCCGACCCGGTTGGCCGGAGAGGTCAGCTTGGTTACAGCGGCGTCGAGCTTCTCGACGGCCTGCCGCGCTTGCTCATTGAGGACTTCCATTTCCTCGATGCGATGGCGGAGATAACTGAGCTCGATCCGGCGTGGCGAATTGGGCGGATAAAATTGCGTCAGCAGATCGACGAGTTGCAACGCGGAAAGCGTATCGAGATTTTCGTCGAGAATCGGTTCGAGCGACGGGTGAGGGCCCTGTGCCGAAGAAATTTTTTGAGAAAAGCCCGATTCTTCGGAGGGTTTGGATTTGGGTTTTCTAGCCACAGGGAAACTTAATAGCGCATTGTGCGTGCGCAAATGGATTTGATTTTTCGCGGGGTAAAAAAGCCGTGGAAGGAAAAGGAACGCGCCGGGGTTGGCAGATAAAACAACCCGTCTCGACTGCGGAGAAGCCGTCGAACTTGCATGGAGGAAGTGGAGCACAAGGCAGGCCAACTCCAAGAAAGATATTTTTTTCGGGTGCAGGCAAACAAAATCCCTTGCACGGAAATAAAGTGCCCGCGAAGCTAGGCCGCATGATGTTGTCCGTCTGGGTGCAGTATTCGTGGGACTTGGCTCGGCTGCCCGCCGAAGTGCCCAAGCTTGCTTCGCGCTACACGGTTGAGGCGGCAACTTTGGAGGACAAGGATTTGCTCCAGGCGGCGATAAGTCGTTCGGTGTCGATGGAACCGACGTGGAGCGATGACATGGCAGCACGCGTGAAGCTGGCCGACGAAATCATCAACATCGCTTTTCCCGCAGGCGAGGCGGCCTTTGTCGCAATCAAACACGGTGCGCGCATCATTGCCGCGTCAGCCATCCGGGAGGCGGCTGATAAGGTAAGCAATTTGCCACTCGGAGTCTGTGTCTTGAATGAATATCGCTGTCGCGGACTTGGAACCTTTCTGCTCTATGAGAGCCTGCGGCGTTTGCGGGAGCGGGGTCTCGATACGGCCCGGCTGGTAACGAAAAAGGGGCTGCCCTCGGATCGTTATCTCTATCCCAAGTTCGGCAGCACACGCACTGTGCTGACCGCCGTCCCTGCCTAAGGGCGTTTCGGAAGGGATTATCGCCATGCCTGTACGTCTGCCACGTCCCGCGAGTGGGGAAACATTTTCGGGGCAATGGCAAAAGTTCAAACCGGCCACGCCCGAATTCGATGTCGTGGTAATCGGTGGGGGTAGCGCCGGTTATGCCGCCGCGCGAACCGCCTCCTCGCTCGGTGCGAACGTCCTGGTAATCGAAGGCGGTGCGGAGGTGGGAGGTCTTTGCATTTTGCGCGGGTGCATGCCGTCGAAGTCACTGCTCGAATCGGCGCACCGGTGGCACGACATCAAGCGCGCACGGGAATTTGGCCTTGTCGCCAAGGCAGTCGAGGTCGATATGAAATGCGTTCAGGCCCGCAAACGACACTTGATCGGAGGATTTGCCTCCTATCGCCGGAAGCAACTGCAACGGGGAAAATTCACTTTTTTACGCGGACGTGCTTCGTTTTTGGATGCACAGACCCTTCTGGTGGAACGGGGACGAATCCAGGAACTTGTCACCGCTTCGGCGTTCATTCTCACCACCGGTTCGGTCATCACTCATGTGCCTGTGTCCGGTTTATGGGAAACAGGTTGTCTGACGAGTGATACGGCTCTCGAAGCCACCCGTGTGCCGAAACGATTGGCTGTGCTGGGTGGTGGTGTGATTGCGGTCGAACTGGGACAATTTTTTGCGCGGGTGGGGGCGCAGACAACGATTTTACAGCGAAGCAAGCGACTGATTCGCAATTACGATCCCGATGTGAGCATCGAATTGGAGCGCGCATTCAAGTCCGAAGGCATCGACGTGCGCACCGGGGTCAAGCTGCTTGAGGTGCGCGCCACCGGGAAGGGGAAGAAGATCATTTTCAAGCGCGGTTCGAAGCGTGAAGAGATCGTGGTCGATGAAATTCTCTATGCATTGGGTCGTAAACCCGCCGTGGAGGGATTGAATCTTGAGAAAGTGGGGGTGAACTTTATTGAAGGTAAAATGGCGGTGAGTGAAACGATGGCGACTTCTGCGCCCCATATTTTTGCTGCTGGTGATGTCGTGGGACTTCACGAAGTGGTGCATATCGCCATTCAGCAGGGTGAGATTGCGGCGCGTAATGCGGTGTCTCACGTACGCGGCGATCATGAAGTACCCGAGCGGGTCGATTACCGGTTGAAAACGCTGGTCACTTTTACTGATCCAGAAGTTGCCCTGGTTGGGCTGACCGAAGCTGAGGCCAAGGCGAAGGGGATCGATTTTGTGAGCGCGAAATATCCGTTCAACGACCATGGCAAGGCCATGATCGGCGGTCACGAGTTCGGTTTTGTGAAGATAATCGCCGAGAAAAGCCGGGGTGAGATCATCGGGGCGGAGATCATCGGACCGCATGCGTCGGACCTGATTCACGAGCTGATTGCCGTCATGCGTTACCGGGGCACGGCGCAGGAATT
This sequence comes from Verrucomicrobiota bacterium, assembly GCA_013286145.1. Classification (GTDB taxonomy): domain Bacteria; phylum Verrucomicrobiota; class Verrucomicrobiia; order Methylacidiphilales; family UBA1321; genus JABDGH01. Next base: position 585 of record JABDGH010000091.1, on the reverse strand, counting down.
GGCAGCGATGCCGCACTACCATCCCACCCTGGCGGAGATTATCACTTACCCGGCGGAAGAGATCGCCGAACAGTTGGCGGATGGTTAAATATGATTTTTGCTTCGATTTTTACCAAAAACACGCCAAGGTCTTGGCTTGCAACGCTGACGGGACATTTTAAAAAAAATCTAGCAAGCGACTTCAACCATAAAAACGCAATCATTATAACCCATGCAACCTGTTATCCGATTCACCCTCGCTCTCCTTTTGGCCGTCCTTTCTTTCGGCCCGGCTTTTGCAAAGCCATCCGCCAAGGAACCTGAATACAAACGAACCGATCCTAATTTTTATTGGAGGGGTGATGTGTTGAAGGCCGAGCCCACGGCCCAGATTATCCCGGCTACCGGCTATACCCAAAAAGGAGATTCCTATTTCATTCCGGGAGGGAAGAAAGCTCCCAAGGAAATTTACATCCAGGTGGTCAATGATTGGATCGAGCCGATCACACCGCCCGACATGCCTGCATCGCTGGGCGTGGAGCCGGACGCGATGCAAATCCGTGAGCCGCAGGGTGACGTGCAGGTGGCGCTTCCTTCCGCTCCCGC
>JABDGH010000090.1 GCA_013286145.1 Verrucomicrobiota bacterium | reverse complement strand
GGCCGTTCCGAGGTGGAAAAAGAACGGCTGCTCAATGATGCGCTCGCGGTGGAGGAGGCAGGGGCTTTCGCGATTGTCATGGAATTGGTCGAGGCTGAAACGGCGCGCGAAATCACGGCGCGACTGGGCATCCCCACCATCGGCATCGGCTCGGGATCCCATTGTGACGGCCAGATTCTGGTCACGCACGACCTCGTCGGAGCATTTCCGTGGTTCCGTCCCAAGTTCGCCATTGCGAAGGCCGATGTCGCCTCAGTGATTCGCGACGCGGCAAAGGCGTTTGTGCGCGAGGTTAAAGGTATTTAAAAAAATCCGTCATCCTGAGGTTGCGTCTTCGACGCTCTGCAAAAATGTTGGGGAATATTATTGCGCTATCGCGCAGGCAGTGTCGAAGGATCAGCCTCCGACAGATTTTGATCTACGCGAAAAATTGTTTCTTCCGCAGAAGACAAATCAAGGGTAATTCACACACTTTCTGGAAGCTGATCCTTCGACAAGCTCAGGATGACGGCTGGGAATTGTGAAGAATAATTGACTCGCTACGCTTCGAGTTCGACGGTCATAGACCGCCGCTACATTTTGGAATTCCGTCAAAAATTCAGCTTACAGATGGCCCTGGGCTTCGGCTTCGGCCTTGATCCGCTCGGCTTCGGCTTTGCGTTCCGATTCCTTCTTGCTGACCCAGGCTTCCCACGACTTGCCATCAGCGGTGTCTTTGCCGGTGAAGGCAACGGCTGTGATGTCGGCGTAGGGAATAATCTTCGGTTCCTCGCTGCCCTTCACAAAAACCTCGATACGGGGAGGGGTGGCCTTGGGATCGCGATTGAAAATGTAACCTTCCACTTGCTCGCTGCGGACGGTGAGAGTCACGTCGCCGCGATAATGGAACGCCTGGTCGATGGCCTCGAAGCGATCCTTGTCGGATTGAAAGGTAAAGACGGCGCCTTGCAACGAGTCATGGCGGGACGAGGGAGCGGTTTTGATGTCAGCGGGCATAAAAAAACCTGCGATTAAGCGGCCACCGTTGCCTTGACCGTCTGCATAAAGCCCGAGAACGAACCAAAGGTGGCATCGACCGCCGAGGGTTCAAAGCCGCAATGAACCATGCAATCCTGACACTTGGGATTATCGCTCTTGTTACCGTAATTGTCCCAGTCAGTCAGTTCGAGATATTCCTTGAAGGTCTTTACGTAGCCGTCCTGCAGGAGGTAGCACGGTTTCTGCCAGCCGAAGATGTTGTAGGCCGGGCTGCCCCATGGGGTGCACTCGAAATCGAGATCGCCCTGGAGGAACTTGAGAAAGAGAGGCGACAGGTTGAAGCGCCAGCTCTTCTTGGGGTTTTGGAGAATCTGCTTGAAGAGCGCTTTGGTTTGATCGCGATGGAGGAAGCTCTCCTGGTCGGGAGCCTTCTCGTAGGTGTAGCCGGGGGAGAGCATCATGCCTTCCACGCCGAGATCCATCATTTGATCGAAAAATTCACGGACATGGGAGGGATCTGCCCCGGAGAAGAGGGTCGTGTTGGTCGTGACCCGGAAGCCGCGCTTGACCGCTTCCTTGATCGCTTCGAGGGCGATGTCGAACGTGCCGTCGCGGCAGACCGCCATGTCGTGATCTTCTTTCAGACCGTCCATGTGCACGGAGAAGGTGAGATATTTCGAGGGCTTGAAGAGATCGAGCTTGCGTTTGAGAAGCAAGGCATTGGTGCAGAGATAGATATACTTCTTGCGTTCGACCAGGCCGGCAACGATTTGATCGATTTCAGGATGGATCAGCGGTTCACCACCGGGGATGCTGACCATCGGGGCGCCACATTCCTCGACTGCATCAAAGCACTGCTGAGGCGTAAGACGCTTATTGAGAACATGATCCGGATATTGAATCTTACCGCAGCCAGCGCAGGCCAGGTTACAGCGGAAGAGGGGTTCGAGCATCAAAACAAGCGGATAGCGCTTGCGGCCCTTGAGCTTTTGAGAGATGACGTAGGAGGCAACAGTCCAGGCTTGCGAGATAGGAACCATAGTTTTTGGGAATTCTTTAAACCGTTGACCCTACGGCAGCCGGTTGCGATGTCAAGATCGCTTTGGGCAAACCATGAATCACGATTGACGGGGCTTACGAAAGTTGAGAGGAGTAAACTGTGTCCATGCTGAACCGCTTGCTATACATGCTCCAAGGGAATGAAGAATTGGGAATAACGGAGTGGATTCAGCTTGGCGTAGGTCTTCTTACGTTTCTCTTTATCGCATGGATGCTTATTGAAGCCATTCGTCGGGGTGATTATCTCTGGGCCGTCTTTATTTTTATTTCATCGGGTTTAAGTGCGATTCTCTATTTTTTCATGGTGTATCGCGCCTCGGGTGGTGGAGCTTTGACCGGCTTTGAACTGCCCGGCGCGGCGGATCGGCGGCAAATCAAGACTCTCCAGGCGAATATCCATCACCTGGACAAGCCTCATCATCACCTGCAACTGGCGGACATCTATTTCAGCCAGGGCAAGCTCGACCAGGCCGAGGCGAGCTACCGGGCGGCTTACGAACGCGATCCTCAGGATGAGGATATCCGCGCCCATCTCGGTAATTGTCTCGTCCGAAGAGACAAGGCGAAGGAAGCGCTGCCTTTGCTCGAAGCGGTCTGCGCCCAGAATCCCAAGCACGATTATGGTTACACGCTGATGACGCTGGCGGAAACGCAGGCTGCGGTGGGACAAATCGAACAGGCGCTGGCGACATGGCAGCAGGTGCTTGGCCTCTATTCTTATTCCCGGGCGCGCGTCCAATATGCCCAGCTTCTTATCCAGAAGAAGGACGATGCGAAGGCGCGACAGATTTTACAGGAAGTGATCAACGACGAGCCTTACGTCGCGAAGTTTCAGCGTAAACGTGAGGCGGTGTGGCTCAAGCGTGCGAAGGAATTGCTACGGTCGATTCCCGGTTAAAAATCCGTCATCCCGAGCTTGTCGAGGGATCAGACGCGTTATGGATGATCAATAAGTTGGGCAATTGGAGAATGATGTCTTTCCGCAATCGGCCATGTCTTTGGGGAAATGAAAGCGTGTCTGATCCCTCGACAAGCTCGGGATGACGGATTGCTATAAGTGATTACAAGCTCTCTGGCCTTGCTTGCTCGAATAGGGTCGGGCAAATTCTTTT
>JABDGH010000089.1 GCA_013286145.1 Verrucomicrobiota bacterium | reverse complement strand
CTGGGAAGTTGCCCTACCCAAAATCGGAACTGATATTGTTATTCAGGCAGCGTGGCCCTTAGGTGGAAAAAGACACGCACTGCTCGTTAAACTTTCCGCTTCCGGTTACACGCCAGTGGAAAAGACCTTCTGGAGCGATGGAGCATTGCGAGATGTCATTACTTTAACCGGTAAAAATTGACCATGCATACGCACCGCCTTCTTATTCGCGACCTGACGGTTTCGTACCACCGCATTCCCGCATTGCACCATCTCAATCTCGAACTGGAATGCGGCCATTGCGTCGGGTTGATCGGCCCCAACGGCGCGGGCAAGACGACACTGCTCAAGGCGCTGGCGGGCTTGGTAAAATTTGAAACTGGCAGCGTCGTTTTTGAGGGTCACGAAAACTGCCGGCATGATCGTGGCATTGCGTACCTTCCGCAGCGCGAGGCGGTCGATTGGGATTTTCCAACGACGGTGCGCGGCCTGATCGAGATGGGGCGCTATGCCTCGCTCGGAACATGGCGCACTTTCTCCGCCGAGGATACCCGCATCGTCGATCAGGCTCTGGCAGTAACGAACCTGCAGGGATTGGGCGAGCGCCAGATCAACGCACTTTCAGGAGGCCAGCAGCAGCGGGCCTTTCTTGCGCGCGCGTGGGCACAGCAGGCACACGTCTATCTTCTCGATGAACCGTTCAATGGCCTCGATAAAAACGCCCAGGACGATCTGGCAGTGACCCTTCGTCAGTTAACGCAGGACGGCAAGCTTGTCGTCGTCTCGCATCATAATCTTCAAACGGCAGCCTCCCTGTTCGATCAGGTCATTCTGCTTAATGGCGAGTTGGTCGCCTTTGGCCCCACTGCACAAGTTTTCACCAAGGAACGAATCGAGGAAACTTTTTCCACCTCGGTGATGACGTAAACCACTTCAATCCTGTCATTCCATGTTCTCAATCTTCGAACCTTTTTTCTACGAATTCATGCAGCGCGCATTGATCGCCTGCGTGCTCATCGGCTTCACCAACGGATTTCTCAGCGCTTTCATTGTACTGCGCCGCCTCGCGCTGCTGGCCGATGCGCTGTCGCACTCACTCCTGCCGGGACTGGCCATAGGAGCCATTTTGTTTGGTCTGGCCCCGGCAGGTCTTTTTATCGGCGCGGTTGTCGCCGCGGGATTGGTTGGATTCGGCGGCCAGCTCATCGCGCGCAGTTCGCGTCTCAAGGACGAGACTGCCATCGCATCACTTTACACCATCGCCTTTGCCCTCGGTATTTTACTAATCAAGTACGCACGCGTGCCGGTTGACCTGAATCATTTTCTCTTCGGCAATATCCTCGGTCTTTCCAACATGGATCTATGGCTCAGTTATGCGATCAGCTTTGTGACCATCGTCACGTTGCTCGCCTTTCAGCGCGAATACCTCCTTGTCCTGTTCGACCCGACGCTAGCCGCATCGCAAGGTATCCGGGTGGCGGCGCTCACCTATCTCCTGATGGGACTCACCGTGCTCGCAATGATTTCTTCGCTGCAGGCGATTGGCGTGGTGTTGTCACTGGGACTGCTGATCATTCCGGGCGCGACGGTCTATCTGCTGACCGATTCATTCGCGATCATGGCTTGGGGCGGCGGCGTGGTCGGTGCGTTCGGAGCGGTAATCGGCTTGCTGCTTTCATACTGGATCGATGTTCCCTCCGGTCCCTCCATCGTTTTTGTGCTCGGCATGGCCTTGTTTCTCGCGTTGCTTTTCGGACGGCGTTACGGGGTACTTGCCCGCATGAGACACCACACGCATCGTCATGAGGAGTCGTTGAAGCGTTGGGGTTCTGCGGAGGGCAGCAAGGAGAAACCTTTTTGAAAGCCGGTTCTGGCTGAACCTGTTTTCCTGTGCTACAAGTAAGAATGGCCACACGCACGGCATCGCAGACAATTGATGCTGCTTCGTGGCTCCGTAAGGAGGGTCTCCGCGCCACCCATGGACGCATCGCCATCGTCGAACTGCTCGACGCCAGCAAGGTTCCCCTCACCCTGGCGGAAATCCACGAGAAGGTACGGAAGGCAGGCTGCGACTTCGCCACCGTCTTCCGGTTTATTTCAATTTTGGAGAAAAAGGAATTGGTGGAACGGGTGGCTTGGATCGATGGAACGACCCGGCACGAGATTCGATCACGGGACGGGCATCACCACCATCACCATTACCTGATCTGTCGGACGTGTCATAAGGTGGAACCGATTGACGAATGCGTGGTCGAGCAATTTGAAGATCAGATCGCCAAGGAGCGCGGCTATGCGGGAATCAGTCATTCCCTGCAACTTTCGGGAGTTTGTCCCAAGTGCCAGAAACCGGCTGCGAAAGCGCAAGGCAAGCGAAGTTAAGGAATACATTCCTCCAACAACTGCCTCACCGTTTTGGTTTGGCCCGACAGGATCAAATCGGGGCGCAGATGCGAAAGCGGTTCGAGCACAAACCGGCGAGTGGCCGCACGCGGATGGGGAATGACCAGTTCCTGATCTTGAACGATCACATCTCCATAATAGATGATGTCGAGATCCAGGGGGCGCGGGGCGTTAAGCTCACGCTCGGCAGTCCTCCCCCGGCTCAATTCAAAGGCTTGCAACTGTTTGAGTAATTCGCGTGGCGGAAAAATTTGCGGGTCAATTTCGATCTCGACCACGGCATTAAGAAACGTTTCTGAGCCGGGAGGACAGTCGACGGGAGCCGTTACAATGCGGGATGATTCCCGAATCCGCTCGTACGCTGACAAGGAACGCAGGAAGGCGATTCCCGCGTCCAATTGGGCAGGGCGATCACCAAGGTTCGACCCGAGGGCAATGCCAACGGGGACGAGTGCCATCGGGCGGACAAGGCGAACGCCTTATTTCTTGACGCTCTGAACGATTGCGGCGAAAGCCTGCGGTTCGTTCACGGCCAACTCGGCGAGGATCTTGCGATCAATGTCGATTTTGGCCTTGGTCAAAGCCTCGATGAAGCGGCTGTAGGTCATATCGAAACCGCGCACGGCGGCGTTGATACGGGCAACCCAGAGATTGCGGAAATTGCGCTTGCGGGCTTTGCGATCACGATAGGACCAGTACTGGCCCTTCATGGTGGCGTCCTTGGCGTAGCGGAAAAGTTTACTGCGGCGACCGCGATAACCTTTGGCTTTTTGGATGACGCGTTTACGGCGTTCGCGTGAGGCTGGGGCATTTGTTGCGCGTGGCATGGTAGTCTCCTAAAAAAGTTTAAGCAAAAGGCAGGTTGGCCCGGATACGATACTCGTCGGTTTTGTCGATCTGCTTCATTTTGGCCAGATGACGTTTGCGTTTGCGGTTCTTGCTGCCAGCAAGATGACGGCGCCCCGATTGGGACGAG
>JABDGH010000088.1:0-3359 GCA_013286145.1 Verrucomicrobiota bacterium | reverse complement strand
GCTGAGATCAAAGCCGTTGAGCTTGGTCAGGCCAATATCTGAAAAAAGAAGGCGGATCGGTTTTTAGCCATAAGATTTTTTATTATTTGGAATGGATTTCTACTGCTTTGCGGTTTATCGGCAAAATGAATGTACCCCATATTAATTTTGGGATAGCTTCACTTTCATGAAGCGGCTGACGCAACTATTTGTCCTGGTTGCCTTCATGCTTTCATGTGGCGGGCAATGGTACCTCCTCCAAGGCATCGCCTGGACCAGCATGATTCGGGAATATTCCCAAGTCGTCCCCTTCACCCAGGCGGTGCAGATGACTTTCAGCGGCCAGTATCCGTGCTCACTTTGCAAAGCCATCGCGGAGAAGAAGCAATCGGAAGACAGCAAGATTTTGAGTCTTGGGAAGTACGAGAAAAAGGCTTTTTCTCCCGCCCTTGCAGTGACTCAGCCTTTCCGATCCATTTCCTCGATGACCTACATCATTCATAACGAGTTTTTCCAAACTCGGTCGGAAGCTCCCCCGACACCGCCGCCCCGTTTCGCGTAGGCAACGTTTGACTAGGCGTAAGTCCGCTGAAAGTGGACTCAATTTTAGCGGTGGAGATATGTGCCGATTTATTACGGCCCCATCTCTGCTCAAAACAACTTATGAGGATTTATCATGCATCATTTTCAGTTTGGGAAAACGGCAGTGGCGGCGCTTATTGCCGCTTTCGTACTTAACAGTCTGGCAACAAAACTTCAGGCCCACGGATTTGAGGGGGATCGGTTCTTTCCTCCGACCATCCAGACCGAAGACCCTTTTGCCGTCGATGAGCTTTCCCTTCCGGTGATTTCGGCTGTCAACAACCCCGCAAGCGATGACGGTCCCAAAACGAGGGAAATCGACATCAGTGGCGAATTCACCAAGGAAATATTCCCCAAGTTTGCCTTGGGCATTTCGGGCACTTACATCAACCTGGAGCCGAGTAAGCACACTGATGATGGCTCCGATCCCGCGCCTTCCCAGGGTGGATTCGATAATATCTCCCTGAGCGCCAAGTACCAGATATGGGAAAATCCGGAACACGAATTCATCTTCTCTGCCGGGGTGGATATCGATCTGGGCGGGACGGGGAGCAAGTCGCTCGGCGTCGAATCGTTCAGCACTTACACGCCGAGTCTCTACTTCGGAAAAGGGTTTGGCGATTTGCCGGATGAACTCAAATATCTCAAGCCGTTTGCCCTGACGGGCACCGTTGGCTATGCGACACCCGGAAAAGCGGCTGACTCGAACTCTCTTGAATGGGGCTTCGCCGTGGAATACAGCCTGCCCTATCTGCAGGAGCATGTGGAAGACATCGGGCTTCCTCATCCGTTCAAGGATTTGATTCCACTGGTGGAATTCTCCATGGATAGCCCGCAAAATCGGGATGGAGGTCCCACCACGGGCACGATTAATCCCGGAATTCTTTGGGAAGGAAAATACTGCCAGATCGGCGCCGAGGCGGTCATTCCGGTCAATGCCCATACCGGGCCAAATATCGGAGCGGTCGTTCAAGTGCAAATCTTTATCGACGATCTTTTCCCCAAGGTATTCGGCCATCCCATCTTTTTCGGAGACAATAAATGAAACTCATTTGCTCATTTCTCCTGACTTTTGGACTTTTAATGACATGCGTCTCGCTCGCGGAGGCGCATGCCTTCGTGGATCACGCCGATCCGCCCGTGGGCGGCACGATCCATGATTCTCCCCAAGTGATAAAAATATGGTTTACGCGAAAACTGGATCCGGCCCGGAGCAAGCTGCAGGTCTTTGACGCCAAGGGCGGAGAGGTGGATCTACGCAAGGTCAACGTCGATGTGGACGATTCTACCTTGATGTTTGTATCGGTGCCCAAGTTATCGGTGGGAACCTACAAGGTGGTTTGGCAGGCGGTGTGCCTCGATCATCATACGACTCACGGCAGTTTTAGCTTTGAGGTGATTAATCCATGAACGAGGGTAATTCCATTAATTTCATCAAAATCGCCTTTCCCAATCCTCGTAATCCCGTTAATTCTGTCCGGGGGCTTTTGCCCAACTTCCGTCCGCAGGACCATGACGACCTACATTATCCGCCGCATCCTGCTTTTGATTCCAACGCTTTTTGGAATCACGCTCCTCACGTTTTTCCTCATTCGCCTCGCTCCTGGAAATGCCGCGCTCCTGAAGGGAAGCATGGGCGAAAACGGTGCGCGGGCCATGACCGCCGAGCAGCGCGAGCAGACGATCAAGCTTTACGGTCTCGATAAACCGCCGCTCATCGCATATGTGGATTGGCTTTGCAAGGTGGGACGGCTCGATTTCGGTGAATCGTTTACGGATCATCGTGCGGTCGGCGCAAAGATCGGTGAGCGTTTACCCCTCACGATCAGCCTGGCGGGATCGGCCCTTGTTCTCTCCTACCTGGTTGCGGTTCCCCTGGGCGTTGCTGCCGCCCTCAAGCGCGGGCAACTTAGAGACCGCACCATCAGCTTCATTGTCTTCGTGCTCTACTCCATCCCCAGCTTTGTTGCCGCATTGCTTCTCATTCTCTTTGTGGCGGGTGGCGACTATCTGAATCTTCTTCCCATGTATGGCATCAACTCGATCAACGCATCCGACATGGGGCTGTTCCAGTGGTTATGGGATCGCGTTCTTCACATGATTCTTCCGGTCATCTGCTTGACCTATGCCAGTCTCGCTTCCATTTCGCGCTATTCCCGCGTCTCGATGATTGAGGCGCTGGGACAGGATTTTGTCCGGACCGCCCGCGCAAAAGGTTTGCCCGAAAGACTCGTTATTTTTCGCCATGCGTTGCGTAATGCCTTGATCCCAATCATCACGGTTTTCGCCTTGGAACTGCCAGTTTTGATTGGCGGGGCGGTGATTGTGGAATCGATTTTCACATTGCCGGGAATGGGCCAGCTTATGTTGCAGGCGCTGGAGGCGCGAGATCGTCCGGTCATCATGGGGATCACGACCCTCGCTGCCATTGTCACCCTGCTGGGCTATCTCATCGCCGATATTCTCTATGTCGTGGTCGATCCGCGAATTAGCTACGAATGAACTCCAAGCCCATCACTAACGAAACTTATTTTCACCGTCTCGCCCGGCATTTTCAGGCCGATTCGTTCGCCCGTAACGGCCTGCGCGTGGTGATTGTGCTCTTCTTCGTTGCGTCGCTGGCCCCCTTCATCGCCAACAGCCATGCGCTGATTCGAGTGGCGAATGGCCATGTTACTTTTCCGATTTTCATGAGTCTCGAAGCCATCGAGTGGCGCTTTCTTCTCTATTTGCCGCTGGCCGTATTTATTTATTTTTTACGGCAACGCTTCATGGAGCATCCCCGGTTTTTCATGATT
>JABDGH010000087.1 GCA_013286145.1 Verrucomicrobiota bacterium | reverse complement strand
TTCCCACTACCGGGAACTGGTCACCCCGGAACAGGCGCAAGCATGGTTCGACGTGAAGCCTGCCTAATCCTCGGTGCTATGATCCGCCGTCTTGCGCTTGGGCGTAGGGCGGCGGATTTCTCCTATGGAAACAAGGTGGGGAAAGGCACCTTCAAGGCTTTGGCCAGCTTGAGGATTTCCTTGTCGGTCACGCAACGGACTTGCCCTTCAATCGCGGCAATTATGTCCCGAGAAGCGTTCCAGCCATGAAGCTGACACCGTGCGGCCAACTGCACTTGGGAAAGCTTTTGTTTGTAGCGCAATTTGCGGACGGTCGGGCCGATGAGGTTTCTCTCTTTCTTCATGTGTGTGATCGCTCACACTTGACTCTAAGCAGCGTTGGAGGAACCTATGTGTGACCTGTCACACGATTTGATCAAAGCCTGCCATGACTACTTTACCTCCTCCTCGCCTCTTATGCGTGGACGACAACGCCTCCCTACTGCAAACACTGGCGCTGGGATTCAAGGTCTATGGCTTTGACGTGGTGACAGCAGCGCATGGGATTGATGCCTTAATGCAATTTCAAGCTTACGCTGGCAACTTCGTCGCCGTCCTGAGTGACAATGACATGCCGAGAATGAACGGGGCTGCCCTGGTCAAACATCTCCGCGCCATCGATTATCGCGGGCAAATTTTAGTGATGTCAGGCCACTGGACGGCCGCAAATCATCGTGCTTACGAAGATTTGGCGGTGAACGGTTTTCTCCAGAAGCCTTTTGAGATAAGCATGGTGGCCACCATGCTTATGCAGGATAAATAAGCTGCCGCATCATCCAACCTCACGAGGTTGGGGCAGCGCGAAGCACGGAAGCGCCCCAAAATCAGACACCGGACGCCGCCAGAGCGCAAGCAGCGACCAACGGAAGCCCTCATCCCCCGCGTTTTGAACCCCGGCCCCTCTTCCTTCTGGGCCGGGGATCGAAACGCGGCACGCAAACCGCAGCAAAAAGCAGCCGACGTGACGCGAGCACGCGGCGCGGCGGCTGCTTAGTCTTCACTTCTCATTGTCGCCGGAGTAGAAACCATCTGTTCTTGTTCAGCGGTGGGAGGATGAAAATGAATCCAGTCTGGGCCTGATTCATTTTGCTCAAGTTGGAAAATCTCCTGCCTCTGTATGAGCATGGCATGAAGGAATCTGGATAGTCCTTTTGTAATTTTCGGTACAATTAACGCATGTGCCGGATTCGCGGGCGGCGGTTCAGTTATTGGATCGGCTACTGCTTTAATTGGAGTGGCGCGATCCTTTTTTTGTTTAGCAATACAAGCATTAGTCCAGTCCTCAAGATTACCAATCTGGATCAAGGCATACCCCCATAACTGCTCTGTCGGGGTCTCGCTGCCGTAAGGTCGTCGTAGATGAATGCGAAGAATATTAAGAATCTCCTCCAATGGCAAAATCGTCCTGCGACTTACCGAGCATTCATTCCCATCAAAGAAGAAAGGGTCAAGTGTATCGCGATTCCAGTCGGCGGTACTGATTCCTCTCAAAAGAATTTCGTCGCGCGGTAAAGCCGGACGCTCCAAGGGCGTCATACGTTTGCGTGCGTGGAGCCCAGAGCCTCGGCAAGCTTATCGACTTGGTATGGAAGAAATTCAATTTCATCGTCTGCTGATTCGGGATAAAATTGATACCGATCTGGAAGACATACTAAGATCGTCTCTTGGCCTTCGCTATTGGGCCAAACAAGAGTAATACCACCATCCTTGGTCAAAAAGATTCTTGGATCGCGGGGTAAATTTATCCCTTCTTGAATGAGACGAATTAAGCTTTCTTTAGATGCCGAACAGAGAGCTTTACCCCGACCAAAGCTCCAGCCATTTGGGAGGCTCTGAAGTTCAATAAGGCGCTTTACGGCCAGTTCTCCAAGCGCGGCTTCAATTAATAATTCGTCCGCAGGCGAAACGAGTGAATCACTCCAGACAATGGGATTGTGCAAAATTTCCGGTTCAATGTATTCACCCTTGGAAGCATTTTGTGAAGCTCCAAAAAACACTCCCCCTGCGAACAACCTATTGGAAAAATTTAAATCGTAATACAGTGTTTGTCGCAACCCAGCGGATTGAGGAAGCCTTTTCTCTCCGAGATTATAACTTCCAGATGCCATAATTAGACCATCAAAATGACGCCTTTCGATGGGAAGGGCATCTGTGGCAACAGAGAGGTTCATAATTATTTTTTTGACGGCGGAACTGCAAGCTTGAACATATCCAAGCTCGCGATGATTTCCTTTTGAACTTCTTCATAAACGGCAGCAGTAAATAAGCCTTTAACACCGCCGGTCCAATTGAAAAAAAGCGCTCCTGGATAGAGATTGGAACGCTCCAGTTGAACACGTATATCTGGCAGGAAAGGCTGTATGTTGCGATAAATAATCCCACCTTGGAGAAGGTGATCCCCGATTACGGGAAAATAAGCCGCGAAAAACTTAGCGCGATCTCCTGTGATAAGATTTAGATGAATATTGGCTTGGATATACGTCGTGGTCGTATCGGTAGCTTTCAGAACAGAACTAGCTTTCAAAAAAACGGTTTTCACTAATTCCATATCCGATTCACTGTGAATGTCCTGTACTGACATTTCGGCTTTTTCTGGCCCCACTTTAATTGTTCCTTGCCCACGGAACAAAGTTACCTTGAGTTCGTAGTTGTATAAGGCATCTCGAACGTTCAAAGACGCGTCATTTGGACGGATTCCAAGGGCGTGAACTAATTTGGCGCCCAAGTTGCTAAGGCGTTCACGCTCAAAAGGCTGAGGAGCGCCAAAGAGGGTTTCAACCGTTGTGTTTATCAACAAGGCTTGAATGTCTTTCCCGACATCGTAGCAGAAGGCAACGAATGCAGGCTTGGTCATTTGCAATTTACCGCGCCGAAAATTCATCCATGACAGCAGCAAGGCACAAAGCGCAACCGCAAAACTGAGATAGACCATGGCAAGGTTCTTATCCTAACTGTAAGTAGGGGTACAGTTTGATTTATTTTTTCGGTCTATAGCCCGGCAGCTTTCCCCTGTAGAAAAGCCTTTTGCACCAAACGCCAACCAGAAGACATATTGGAAGCGCAAAAAAGAACGTGACCGAGTCAACTTCAACGCCGGTGGCCGTTTTCCCAAACTCAAAGAATACCAGGAATAGTGCGGTCACTCCCACCCAGCACGCCAGAATGAGAGCGATAAAGCCACCAGCTATCGCCCAAAGTGATGATAGGAGTGCATTTCTCATCCGGTGCTTTGAAGCTTAGCGTGTTTTAGTCCATCAAGGAAATCTTGAAAAAACAAAGAGCAGCTTATCTTGAATTTGGGAGCGCCATGGCTCAACTTTGACTCCTTGGGAAAGAAACTATGCCGCGCAAGAAAATACCTTTGGCAGAGATCGAAGCTGCCCATCGCCATAATGCATTCTCGCCAATCAAGCCGGAAGAATCTGATCGAAAGGCGGGAAAAAAGGGAACTGCCC
>JABDGH010000086.1 GCA_013286145.1 Verrucomicrobiota bacterium | reverse complement strand
TTTTCGGCGACGCTGCTGCGGATTTCGATGCCTTGTTGTTGGAGTTTATGACGGGTGAGAAGAAAGACGTCGTCGATTAGTTGCTCCGCGTAGATTAGTTCCTTGATCGGTTCGGAGGAGCGCGCAAAGGAGAGAACCTGATCCAGGATGCGGTTCATCTGCCGCATTTTTTCGCTGATTAATTCGGCATCGCGCTGCGAAGTCGCATCCATCTGCAATGTCTCGACCAGCGCGTGAAAGAGCATTTGCATAACGGTGAGAGGATTGCGGATTTCATGCGCGATTTCCGCGGCGAGCAGTCCGAGGGCGGAGAGGCGCTCGCTGGCCCGGAGCTTCTCTTCCATGTCCACGACGCGGGCGAGCAATCGGCCCTTTTCAATTGCCACGGCGGAGAGATCACCCAGCGTGGCCAGGAGTTTGATTTCGTCATTGGAGAAACGGTGGCGTTGCTGGGTATAGACGGCGAGAACGCCAACGGCTTTTTCCCCGAAGATGAGGGGAGCGGCGAGCATGGAGACGAGGCGTTCCTTGCGGGCGAGGTCGGCCTGGCTGTAGCCCTTTTCCTCGACCACATCGACCACGGCAATTGGCTTGCGGCGTTTGATCACACTGCCAAGAAACGAGTCTTCCGTGAGAAGGTTGGGCTTGAGGCGGTAGGATTCCGTGCCTCCGTGGCAGGCGCGCAGGATGAGTTCCGATCCATCCTCGTTCAGGAGGAAAACAGAACAGAGCTTCGACTTCATCAGGCGGTAAGTCTGGCTGGTGATCTGCTCGAGGATTTCATCGAGATTGGTCTCGGAGATGATCATCTGGGCAATGTTGACGAGGCTGGTCAGTTGCCGATCCTTCATGCGCAACTGGTCCACTTCCCAAGCCAGTTCGAGCCATTGAGCGGCCTCGAAAGCCATGTCAACGAGACGCTCCTCGTCGGTGCCGCTGAAGGCGTTGGTCTTGGTGGAATCGACGTTGAGCAAGCCGACCACCTGTCCGCGTATTTCGACTGGCACGGCCATTTCCGAGCGGACTTTGGAATTGATGGAGACGTAGCGTTTCTCTTTGCGGACATCTCCGGTGCGCAGGGGTTTGCCCGTGCTGGCAACCCAGCCGGTAAGTCCCTCGCCGGGGCGAAGTTTTACTTTTTTTGCCCGCTCGCTGAGGTTATGGCTTGCCTCGATATCGAGAAAACCGGAATTGGGATTGATCAGGATGAAGGAACCCGAATCGGCCCGCGTGGAGCGAACCGCCGCAGCCAGGATGCGGTCGAGCGCCTTCTGGGGATGAAGAAGCGTGCGAAGATCGCGGCGCCTCAGTTCGGAAAAAAGGGTGGGATTGGCTGGTTTCATTCCGCGATGCGTTTGCGTATTTCCTGCGTCAAGGAAGAGAGCACTTCCTCGGATTCGATTTTTTTACCGTCTCCATCACAAAGATAAAAAGTGTCGAGCGCGGCGCCTTTTTCCGTGGTGACACGAGCGGAAACGAGGTTCAAGCCCGTGTCCGCAATGGCACAGGCGATGCGGTAAAGCAGGCCGGGATAATCGGCGGTTTGAATATCAAGAAGGGTATGATTGCGCGAAGCACGTTGATCGATCGATACCTTCGTGGGCAGTTCGGAGGCGTCGTAAATGGATGAGCGCGGCTTGGTGCGCTTGGCGAATACGGTATTGAAATCGAATTGTTCAGTGCTCATTGCCTGGAAAAGTATTTTTTCAAAAGCGGCGCGATCCCTCGGGTCGGTTACCGCTTCAAGGCGATCCGTGGCGATATAATGCGTTTCAATGGCGATATCGTCGGCGCGCGTATAAATGTCGGCTTTTAAAATCGTGAGATTGCAGGCGGCAAAGGCGCCGGTGATGCGCGCGAAAATGCGTTCACGATCCCAGGTAACCACGATAACTTCCGAGTATCCCTGCTCGGGAAAGTCCCGCCAGTTAATGGAGGGTTGGAGCGAGGCATCGTCGTGAGAAATTTGGTACTGGAGAAAATCGTGCACAATACTGATGTGTTCCCGGATCAACTCTTCCGACACGGATTCGAAATAACCTGGGGGAAGATTTTCGAAATGCGCAAGGATCTCGCCTGGGTCGAGCTTGCCGTCGAGATTTTTCAAGAGACGTTCCTGGATTTCAATTCGCGTCTGTTCCGCCACCGCGACAAATTCCTTGATGCCGCTCAAGGCAAGAGTGGTGCGATGGTAAAGTTGCCAGAGCAGGAGATCTTTCCAGTCGGAATAGCTGCGACCGGAGCCTGTTCCGTGCGTATCAGCAAAAGTGAGGAGCATGAGCAGATCGAGGCGTTCCTGCGTCTGCACCACGCGCGCAAACTCGACGATGGTTTCCTCGTTATCGAGATTTTTACGCCGGGCAATTTCGGACATGGTCAGGTGATGATCGACGAGAAAGATCAAGGTGGAGAGATCCGTTCCCTTGAGCCGCAAGCGTCGTGCCACACGCACCGCATTAATGGCGCTGGCCTCGGCATGGTTGCGGCCATTTTCAGATTTACCAGTATCGTGCAGGAGCATCGCCAGGTAGAGAATGTGGGGCCGTGCCGTCGCCTGGAGAAGGGCGCGATATTTCGAAAAGGGCGGCTCCTTGGCGTCAATGATCTTGTCGAGCATTTCGATACAGACGAGCGTGTGTTCATCGGCGGTGTAACGATGGAAAAATTCATGCTGCACAAGACAGGTCAAAGGGCGGAATTCAGGAAAAAAACGGCCGAGGAAACCGAGTTCGTGCATCGTGCGCAAGGCATGACCCACCTGCCCCTTGCGGGATAAAATTGCCAGGAGCGTATCGCGTACTGCGGTCTGATAAATGAAGTGCCGGTCGATCATGTAGGGACGGCGGCGCAGGCGAAGTTTCAGTTCCGGCCCCAATTCGGCATTGTGTTGCTGGGCGAGAAGAAAGACGCGCACCAATCGCAGGGGATCATCACCAAAAGTTGTCGTGGTGAGAGCTTCCAATTCACCATTTTCGAGCACGAACCCGTCGATTTCTTCGCGGCGAGTAGCCCGGAAGGGAAGAAAAGCCCAGCGTGCCCGAGTCGATTTCAAGCCACCGCAGAGCCGGTTACAGAGAGTATCGGTCAGGTTGAAAAGAAAAGAGGTTCGTTCGTAGTAATCCCGCATGAATGCTTCCATCCGTCGCAGGATGGTGCGGTGCTGGTAGTTAAAACTGCCGGCAATCTGTCCCTGCAATCGCAAGGTCAGAATATCGCCGGAACGCTTTTGCTGGTAATGAAGTTCCGTACGGATGCGCAGGAGGAAATCATAGGCGCGATCAAGTTGCTTGCGCTCCGTGGGGGTAAGCAGTTGGGCATCGACAAATTCCTGGGTGCTGGATAATCCGCGCTTCACCTTGGCGATCCAGAGCAAATTCTGGTAATCGCGCAATCCGCCGCATCCGTTCTTCACATTAGGTTCCTGGAGAAAAACCGTATTGCCTGCCTTTTCATGCCGGTCACGCTGATCGGCCAGGCGCCATTCCAGATATTCTTTTTCGTGCCCGCGCAGGCATCGCCGTTCGAAGGTCTTTTCAAATTCCGCAAAAAAAAGATTCATCTCCGCAGAGAAAACGGGCCTCGAGCAGGGAAGTCTTGGTTCGTAGGTCGGCATTGGCCTGGGTAACCAACTCCGACATGGTGCGGGTGGCGT
>JABDGH010000085.1 GCA_013286145.1 Verrucomicrobiota bacterium | reverse complement strand
TTTTGGCGCAATGTTCGACCTCTCTTAAGCCAGATTTGGCGTCGGTCACCGCCTGGATCAATTCGCTGTATTGCTGATGGATGATGGATGAAGGATTCATAAATGGAAAAAATGATGGAAAGGCTTGGGAACGGCCCCGTTCTATTTTAGGATGGCCGTCTTGCGAGATAGGTTCTTAGCATGGGGCGGTTACTGTCATGAAGATTTTCTTTCGTTACCTTTTTTTTCGGTTGCTGCAGCCGTTTCTTATTTGCGTGGCCGCCTGTGCGATCCTTTGGATCATGGCAGATCTCTACGGCAATATGGAGGATTTCCTCAATCATAAGATCGGTTTTTTTCGTATCCTGCAGTTTTACAGTCTGCAAATTCCCAAGATGCTCGTGCAGGTACTGCCCGCCGCCGTCCTGTTTTCCTCGCTTTTTACGCTGTTAAGCCTGAACCGCCGAAGCGAGTTGGTGGCTCTTCAATCCGGGGGGATGGCGCCGCTCGTGATGTTCTCGCCCTTCTTTCTCTTTGCCGCGCTCTGGGTGATGGTGATGGCAATCGATCTTTTCGGGCCGGTGGCCACGGCCGAAGTGGCGCGCGAGCGCATACTTAAACAGGTGAAAGGCCAGAATTCCGGCAGCAATGTTTTCACCAACATGCCTTATGTTGACCGCGTGAACCATCGGGTCTGGTTTTTCCAGAATCTCGACACGAACTCGGGCCAGGCGCAAGGGGTGGAAATTCTCCTGCGGGATACCCAGGGGCATGACATGGAGAAATACTTCGCCAAGGAAGCCAAGTGGCAGCAGACGGGCGAATTCTGGAGTTTGAGCCACGTTAAAAAAGTCGTCTATGGATTGGATAATTCCATCCAGTCGCAAAAAATATACGAGGAGCTCGATATGCCCGATATCACCACGCCTCCAAAACAGCTATCGCTCATCGTCTCCCAGCCGGAACAACTCACGGTCAGCCAACTTTCCCGCTACATCGAGACCAGCACCACCACGCAGGATCATCTCGCCACTTACCGCACGGAATGGTGGTACCGGGTGCTCTATCCTTTCAGCCTGGTTGTCCTGATGCTTTACGCCTTGTTGCAGGGAACCCACATGCAGCGGCGCAGTGCGGTGGCTGGCGTATTCGGATCCATTTTTGTTCTATTGGCCTTCACCATGGTCATGAATGTTTTCCTGGCGGCAGGCCGGATGAATCGCCTGTCACCCTTCATTGCCGTGGTCGCCGCGCAGATAATCTTTGGCTTGATCGGGTTCTATCTGCTGGCGGTCAAGAACGGCTGGTGGTGGCAGTTGCGGGAATTTTGGAAATATTGGCTGGCTGAACGAGCCGCCCGTGAAAAGGAAGAGGCAGTTTAAATTAATTTGCGCCTTGCAGTCTTTAAGTCAATTCCAAGCGATAAGTGGTTTTAACGCACCGTCATCCCGAGCTTGTCGAGGGATCAGACACGTGAGGGATAATCGACAAGTTGGACAGCTTGAATCCGATGGCTTTCCGTGATCGCCTGACTTTTGCATAAGAAAGGCGCGTCTGATCCCTCGACAAGCTCGGGATGACGGATGGATGAAGCGACCATTTGTTTGCCACGCTCAACATCTGTACGCCTGACTTTGGAGACATTTACACGCTCGCGCCGCTCCACTTGAGTTTCTGGCGCAGGACGCGATAGAAATCGGAATGAGGCAGATAAGCGAGTTGAACCTTGGTCTTGGCGGGTTTGATTTCCAGCCATTCGTGGGTGCGGAGATTTCCTCCCGGGCGACCATCGAATTGCACGGCTGGCGCAGGAACACCCGGTTGCCGGATAATGCGGATACGAATGACCTGATCCGTCCCCACCACCAGCGCGCGATTGGTCAGGGTATGCGGACAGATCGGCGTCAGCAGAATCGAATCGGCATCGGGACTTAAGATCGGACCACCCGCCGCGAGCGAGTAAGCCGTGGAACCGGTCGGCGTCGAAACGATGAGTCCGTCGCTGACATATTCGGTGACGAGATAATCACCGACTTCGACACGGATGCGCACGAGACGCGAAACATTGGCGCGCGAGACCACGACATCATTCAGCGCGCAGGGAATGTGCTGTTTTTTCCCATTGGCGCGATGAAAAACAGTTTCCAAAACCAACCGGGGACTCAGGCGCAAATCGTTTTCAGCCAGGTAGGGAAGGATCGTCTCCACTTCCGTCTCGGACACGGCGGTTAAAAAACCAAGGCTTCCGATGTTCACGCCCAGGATCGGCACCTGGGAGGGAAAGATCGCCTCGACGACATCGAGCAGCGAACCGTCGCCACCAGCGACCAGAAGTAGATCCGATTTTTTTGCCAGTTCGTGCTCGGGCAAGCCGGGGCGATGAATCAAGTGGCCAGTGCGTTTCTCAAAACGGAGCCGGAGATTGGGGTGCTCCTGCGAAAATTCGATGAGTTGCGTGAGGACTTCCTTCGCGCCCGGCTTCGAGCCGTTCACAACCACGCCGATATTTAACGTTTTTGCAGCAGCCATAAAAATTCCTCGTTTCCATCCCGGCCCGGCAGCGGGGAGGGAATCACTCCCACCGTCGTCACCGGATAATCTTCGGCCCATAGACGCAGATCGCGCACCACCCGCTCCCTCACCTGTACATCGCGCACAATCCCACCTTTGCCCACTTCCGTGCGACCAGCCTCGAATTGCGGCTTGATGAGCGCACAAACCCTTCCGCCGGAGCTAAGCAGATCGAAGGCCGGAGGCAAGACCAGCCTCAGGGAGATAAAGGAGACATCGGCGACGATAAGATCGAAAACGCCGGGAAAATTTTCCTTCGCGAAGGCATCCAGATGGCGCGCATTAACGCCTTCGAAGACCCTTACCCGCTTGTCCTGGCGCAGTCGCCAATGAAGTTGCCCATGTCCGACATCGAGGGTGACCACCTCCCGCGCGCCGTGCTGGAGAAGGCAATCGGTGAAGCCACCGGTGGAAGCGCCCACGTCGAGGCATCGCCAGCCTTTGACCTCGAGTTGAAAACCGGTGAGCGCGCCTTCCATTTTGTGTCCGCCCCGGCTCACGTAACGGTCGGATGCGCGTACTTCAATTGCAGATGTGGCGGCACACGGCTTGCTTGATTTATCCCAGCGTTGTCCTTCCACCCACACCTCTCCCGCCAAAATCAGCCGCTGGGCCTGCTCGCGCGATTCAGCCAGGCCTCGGGCGACCAGTTCCAAATCGAGTCGGCGCGCTTTCATGCTGGGGACAGAGTATTCGGTAATGAGAAAACATAAGATCAAAATTTTATCAAAAATGACCTTATCCCATTTTAATAATTTGTCTCCCCTCTGCAAATCCACCGGCATATTTTTTTAAATTTGGCTCAAATAACCCTTGTGACTTTTTCGCTTCACTCTAAATTTTAGTTCCGATGTCTCTTAATCAAGCCATTCTCAACCAGACAGAATCCTTCCACGGACTCTATGATCCTGCCTTTGAGCACGATGCGTGCGGGGTCGGTTTTGTCGCCAGCATCAAGGGACAGAAATCCAACGCGATTTTGCGCAACGCGCTCACCTGTGTCTGCTCGCTGATTCATCGCGGCGCCATGGATGCCGATGCAAAGACTGGTGACGGCGCGGGCATTCTCACCCAAATTCCACACAAGCTCTTCCGGCTTGAGGTTGAGAAGGCGGGCCACAAGCTTTTTCAGGATTCC
>JABDGH010000084.1 GCA_013286145.1 Verrucomicrobiota bacterium | reverse complement strand
GGCACAAAAGCGTAATCCAAAGACCACATTCCCGGGCGGATGCCAAACCCAACGCTAAAATCAGAAATCGCCCCTAAATCCGGTCGCTCGAGTTGATAACGATACCCAAAGCGGAGCGAAAACACTTTCCGCGGTGAGACTTCGGCACCCATGTCGAACTCGCCTTGGGTGTCGCGGCGCTTCACGTAATCGGCGGTCAAAAGCCACTGGGCAAACGGCTGCCCAGACACGCCGGCGCGAAACGTGGCGGGCAATGAAACCGCCGCTTCCGAAAATTTAGACACATACCCCATATTAAGGAGCGATGCCCCCACATTCCAAGACCGGGACTCGTTTGCGCGCCACAAGAGGCCCAAGTCCATCGCCGCACCTTTTGAGGACGCATCTCCCAGATCTTCCCGCAAAAATTTAAAGGTCGACCCCAGCAGAAGATCATCGGTCAGCGGCTTGGCCACTGAAGCCCCCAGCGCCATATCGGACGTCGAAAAATCGCCCTGTTCGGTGAACCCATCGCCTGTGGTTAAACCCGTAGCGGTTGTCCGCGTAATGCCGCCGACCCGCAAATAATTAAGGAAAGTCCCCCAACTCCAGGAATCTCGTCCGGCGCGCCCATACGCCAATGATTCTTGGGTAATGCCTTCGACATACGTGAGATGCTGAACCGAAAGCTGAGACGCCACCATCGAGGCGAGTGAGGCCGGGTTATACACCTTGCACGTCGTTGGGAACGGACGTAAACGCCTGCCCCATCGCCGTCGCACGCGCACCGACTGGAATCGCCAAAAAGGTAAACCCGGAAGTGCCGGCGTTATTGGCGGAAAATACGGGAAGCACCCCAAAGAGGCAGAGAACCGCCAAAAAAGAAAACCGCTTCATGCGCGCTATGTATACCAGGGCCCCCTGTAACGCGCAATAGAAAAGTAGCGAAAAATGAAGGTGAAAAAGAAGGTAGGAAACCGAGGAGAAGACTTAAAGACGGCCAAAAATGGGGAAGCGAAGAGTTCCTCGTTCGCGCAGTCGAAGTCGGCAAAAATCCAAAACCACCATTGTCCCGGATGAAATCCAATAGGCAAAGAATGGCGCCACATAGAAAAAGTATCGCGGACTTAAAGAATTCTCAGAAAAATAGGGTGAAATGCTCATGAACGAGAAAAACATAAAACCCACTTCGTACCGGCGGTGATAGACATCAAAAAAGAGACCCAGGAGGAACAACGGGAAGATGAAGTAGGTGAACTTTTGGACATAATGTCCTCCCAGAAAAATCCGATTATATCGATCGGATGGGTTGAACAGCATGGAGGCATACCCCGCCGTTGTCTTTCTTATTAACGTAGGGATTCCCCGATCCTGCAGAAGAAAACGAACCCACGTGGTCGATTCCTTTTCATAGCCGTAAACCTTGTTTACATCAACGTTATGCCAATAATTTGCATGGACATTCAGTGCATAGAGCGCAGACCCGTTTTGTTTCCAAGAAACATAAAAATAGGGCGCTAAGAACATACCTGTAATCGCGGCAATGGCCATAGCATTCCGAGTTGAAATCCGACGCATACAACACCACAAAATCAAAAAGGTGAGCACTTGAACGATGCCTATTAACCAGTTCAAGCAAAGAAAGGCCGAAACGACCGACACAAGCAGAATTTTCTTCGTGGTCCAGCCGGGCCGAACCATTAGAAAACAGAAGATAAGCACCAGGCACTCGAAACTCTGCGTTCGATCTGCGGAAGTCGATGCATAAACGGCAAATACGCTGACAGACATGACCCAAGCCGCTAAGCAGGCGACGGATCGACGCCCAGAAACCGCCCGCGCCCAATAGTAACTCGCAAGAACGGTCATACACGAAAGGATCACCGATACGATGCGGACCTGAAACGCATTGGGGCCAAGAATATGCATGGTCAGAAAATCAATCCAGACGTAAAAAGGCTCGCGCGCACCGGTCGCGAACGGATTCGATAGTGAAAGGTTCGAAGCCCAGGAACAAAATGCCAAGGCATCGCTATCAATAGGTTCCAAACACTGCCCCATCAATCGAGACCAACGCAGGACGAAGGCCATCAGCAAGATGGCCATTAACCATATGAATGCGACCTGGCGTGTATTCGCTTGGCGTCTAAACGTATGCCAGAGTGTCAGACAATAAACCAAACTCAGCCAGAAAAGCGACGAGGCCCATAGACCTTTTTCTGATAGTTGCCCAAGACTCACACACACCAGAGGAATTCCAACAGCCAGGAAACAAGACGAAAGGGAATGCTTGGACTTGGGTAAGGCCATAACCAACAGCCAGATGAGCCACACGACAAGAAGAATCCGGTCCATGGGAGGCAAGACCTGCTTTTTCGACGTCTCGAAAACAGCAAATCTTTCAACCGTCACAACTCCTTTCTGAGCCTCGACTGTGAGGAGGTATTCGGCTGAAGGATCGAGCCAGGGATCGATTCGAAAACCGCCTTGTCGCAAATGCGATGTTCTCGCCAATATGCGTTTGAAGCTTCTAGCAGGAACTTCGAGGCCAATTTCGGCCTTCCCGCCCGGCATGCCAACGACATCCACTCGGATTGTAATCGCGTCAGATCCGGGAGGCGGCAATCTGACCTGCATCGACCCGTGCTCCTGTCCATTTAAAACGACGGCATCCGCTCCACCTGGTCCTAAAGGACCACGAAAACCATTCTGCAGATGAATCAATGCATTGGGCCTTACCGACAAATTGGCCTGTGGACCATCGGAATTCGACGTCCACTTTAAACCCGCTATGGAATGATAATTCGGGAAATAAAACGGTGACACTGTCTGAATTAAATCGTGTTGAAAAATATTCCAAAAGCGGAAATACGGATTGATCACAAGATACAGTGCAGCGATCAGGCAACAGAGGACGGAGGGGTGGGACCGAAGTTTCGGAAGGGACATCGCTGATTCAACGCTCAAAGAGGTCTCTTTCTTCTCGAATTCAACGATTTATCCTTATGACGAGTACGTCGAGTAGATAAAAAATAAGCCGAGGAGCGGGCTCGAACCGCCGACCTGCTGTTTACGAAACAGCTGCTCTACCAACTCGGCATAAGAGGCAAAGCAGAGATCAGTCATCAGAGAGCAGAAATGAGGTAAACAGCCTTTTCATAAAAACAACCTCATCTCTGCTTTCTGCACTCTGCTCTCTGATCTGCCGTAAATGGTGGCAAGGGTGAGGATCGAACTCACGACACCCGGTTTTTCAGACCGGTGCTCTACCACTGAGCTACCTTGCCAAAAATCGGGCGTATTCTAACAAAAGGGCGGGAAGTTAAACGGCGGGCGTGATCAGTTCAGCGGCATCGGAAGCTTTGGCGACGGCTTGGATTTCTTCGCGGGAGGTGCCTAGCACGTTTAAAACGGGGCGCATGATGTCTTTGTAGAAGATTCGGTCGGAGAAGACTTTTTCCCCTACGATCGTCTTGCCGCGGCGTTCCCAGTCGGGGATTAAGTCCTGCGCAGGCATGCGGAACATTTTAAGGACCTTGGCGATGTCTTCGAGCGTGCCGTCGCGGTCCATTTTCATGTAGAGCTTCACGCCGTCTTGAAAGAACTGGTAATGCGCCGATTCATCGCGAGCGATGTGGCTAAGCGCCATCGATAATGCGGCGTCGTTTTCTTCGATCGCCTTGCGGCGAAGATTCTTGTAGTTGAGGCCTGTGGAAAGTTCTTGGAAGGTCGTGTACACCATCATCTGCCGCGGCGTTTCGAAGGGCATGTCCCACTCCCGCTGCAGCACCACATCGGAAAACTCACGAATTTCTTTTTCGGTTCTCTTGCCGGAACGCACCAACCATTCTTCCAAGGCCAGCGAGTGCTTCGATTCTTCGTAGCCCCAATTGGCCTGGAACCAGGCGCGGCCGCGGCTGCGGCGAACCAAGTGCAGAAGCTTGGAGGTGTAATCGGGCAA
>JABDGH010000083.1 GCA_013286145.1 Verrucomicrobiota bacterium | reverse complement strand
GGAGCCGCTATTGAGCGCAATACCACTGACAATCCAAGTTCCCGTTCCGGTCGCCACGCCACTTCCACCCGAGGCGCTATTGCTCCACGTTACCGAGGTCACTCCAATGTTGTCGCTGGCTGTGCCGCTAAGGGTTATGGTCGTGCCCATGGTGCTATAGATCGAGCCGCTTGTCGGCGACGAGATCGCTATTGTGGGCGGGATGTTGTCGAGTCCCGGGAGCGCATTAAGTTGATTGGTCACACAGATGTTGTAGTCTGCCGAGGTGATACTGCCGTCGCATGTGATGTCGGCCCGGTAATTCGAGGTCGAGAGTGTCTGTCCCTCATCGCCGAAGATGCTACCTTCATCTCCGGTTCCAACCGTTCCATTGGCGCTGAAATCACCGATCAGGATATTAATCGGTATGTCGGCTGTGCCGTTTCCTGGTGTGATGCCAGCGAGGTGCAGATTCAAACGCTGTTTGTCACCCACCCCGCTCAAACTGGCCGTGGCCGTGTTTCCGCTCGTGGTCACCGAGTTGACCGTTCCTACCGCCGTGCCACCATACCCAGCCTGGGTATTGAGCGTTCCGGTGATTGTTCCCCCGGTAACGCTGGTAGAAAAGGTCATAACGAGTTGATAGGATCCTGAAGTTGATCCCCTTCGATCCTCAATTGGGACGATGGTGGTCGGCACAACCAGCATATCGAAGAGGCCTGCGCTGCCATGGGTCTGGCGGGAGACTCCCTCCAAAAGAGGCGGTCCCATCAGATTCGAGATTTCACTGGCTGCCAGGGCCCGGTTGTAGAGGCGTACTTCGTCCACATTTCCCGTGAAATTATTGATCGCTGTGCCGCCACCGGAAGTCGCCTGGCCCATCCAGAGCTGGCCTGTTCCATCGGCTGCTTTCGCCGATCCGCTGGCTGCGGCTGAGCCGTTGACATAGAGCGTACGCGTCCCGGCTGTGCCATCCTGAACTGCGGCGATATGATACCAGGTGTTGGCGGTGACTGTTGGCGCGGCGGCCACATCGGTGACCGTACCACCCGTTTCCGCGCGGAAGGCCCAACGATTGCTCGAGTTGAGCCAGATGCCGTAGCAGTTACCCGTGTCGCGTGATTTCGCGATGATAGCTTGATCCGAGCCATTGACCGTGGTGGCGTTAACCCAAGCCGACAGGGTGAAGCTCTGCGCGGCGGTGAATCGCAGCGCCGTTGAATCGGACACCGTGACATTGGCAATCGTGCTGCCGGTGCCATGGAAATTAAGCGCGCTAAGACCGATGAAAGGAGTCGTCCATCCGACGCTGCCATGGAGCGTTCCGTTATGGCCGTTTTCGGTCGCGTCGTGGGCCAGTGCCACCGAACCTTCGTCAAAGTTCCAGTAGCCCACAAGGCCTGTCGGGACAAAGGGCAGGTATGTTTCGGCGCTGGCCGTGGTGGTTGCGCTCGATTCACCGAGATAATTAAATGCGGTTACTTTATAGTAGTAGGTTGTTTGCGCGCTTAGTCCGCTGTCACTGACCGTGGTGACATTGGGCCCGGTTGCGATAACTATGCTAAAAGGTCCGCTGGACGAGGTGGAACGATAAATTCTGAAACCCGACTCATTGGTGGAAGCATCTGTCCAGGTTAACCTCACCTGGCTCGATGAGATGGGCGTGGCGCTAAGACCGGTCGGAGCCGCAGGAGCCGTAACGGCCGTCAGTCCCTGGATCGCCCCGTACCACGCATCAGCCATCTGGCCGTAGCCTGCAAATGTCGGATGAATTCCATCGGCAAGATTGTATGCGGAAACAACATTTTCCAGGTCAAGAAAATGGAAATTGGCCCCTTCGCCGGAGACAATGCCGGGTATTAACGCATTAAATTGCAATTCTGTATTTTGATTAGTTGAGTTGTCGGTTCGGAGCGTCAGGCTTGAAACAATGACTTGGGCCGTAGGACGATCTGCCTTGATATCATTCAACAAAGTGGTCAGGTAGCCCGCGTATGTGGATGGAGTCACCCCATCGGTGGCGTTGTTGGTTCCGATATCGACAAGGATGATATCGGGGAAGACTGCGGATCGGCCCGTGCCAGCGCCGCCATCGAGCCAATGACCGCCATTATTGGAATCGGCGTTACGCGTGTGTCCATTCTCCACGATGGTGACGGGCACCCCTTCCAGGCCTGCGTCAATTTGCTGGGTGATGTAGCCGCTATGACCTTCGTTTAGAGGCTGGGGCAAATAATCGGGGTCATTCGGATTGCTTGAACCGGATGACTGGCTTCCGACGAAGGTAACATTTCCAGCCAAATCCTGGTACAATTTGGTTCGGTATCCCCCGGTGAAGGAAGATCCATTGTATCCCTCCGTGATGCTGTCCCCCAAAGGCATGATGATCGGCGCTGTTGCCCGGGCGGGATCCATCATGACGACAGAAATTCCCACAAAAAAACTAAACTGGATGATCCATTTGCTGGTCGTTTGAAAAAAGTTCATGGTTTTAGATGGAGGTAAGCACAAGGAAGTATAAACACCTTGTTTTATTTTGATTTGGTGTTTTGAAGTAAATAGGTGCCGAAGGAAGTGTTAAAGTATCTTATATTAAAAACAATTGCAATTGATCCGCCGCTGAAAAATATATAAGATATGACGAATTGAAAATTCCTACCGAAGCCACTTCTTCTTGTCCCCGAGTGCTTCCTCTGAAATGAGAGGTTCTGCGAGAATAATTTAGTAATTACAATTTTTATATTTTAGCCCTGACAGCGGACGAAAAAAGCGAATCCGTAAAGGTTATGACATGGCCATACTTACTTATTACCGAACTTCGGATGACCGGTCGCTCAGATCGCGATCAAGAAGCCCAATTTTTTCGGCGTCGATGAGATCATGCTTCTTTCCTCGAGCTATCTTGTGATGAAAAAATCCCACGGATATCTTAGTCTGACGCTTGTGGTCAGGATCACCCTTTCGGAATAACGGGACTACCCCGCCTATCCGCGTGCCACGGGGGGCAAGTCTTAATGTCCGGCGACGGTGGGGATGGTATAGCTTTTGTTGACCAGCCACATGCTGTCAGCATAGTCGGCGACTTTAAGAAACCGGGCGCTGCCATCGGCGAAGACATAATTGGAGCCCCCGAAATAGGCTTTCTTGTTTAAGACGTCATTCTCATTGCCCTCTGCGAAGTCCATATAATAGTCGAAGAAATTATGGTTCTTCTGGGCGAGAAGAATGAGGTTGGAGGTGTCATTAAAATCGACCATCCGAATGGTGATATTGGGGTTCTTGTAAAAACCGAGGTCATTGAAACCATTGAAGAAAAACGAACTGGAATTGCCAGCGCCTGAAACCAAATTTGCCGGGGGGGTTTTAACCGCCACGGGATCGCCCGGATCGACATAGGTTTCGGGATCATTTCCCAGGTAAGGCAGCAAAAGAACCGGCCATTTGTCATTTCCCGTGCCTTCGACTCTGCCCGGCAGTTGATCCTCATTGTCATTGGAATACGAGACGAACCCGATGCCAATGGATCGCATCCGAACCGCGCACTTGCTGCAATTGGCATGCTGCACGGCCATGCTGTACGCCGGGAAAGCGATGGCGGCGAGGATCGAAA
Source organism: Verrucomicrobiota bacterium (assembly GCA_013286145.1). Classification (GTDB taxonomy): domain Bacteria; phylum Verrucomicrobiota; class Verrucomicrobiia; order Methylacidiphilales; family UBA1321; genus JABDGH01. Next base: position 446 of record JABDGH010000083.1, on the reverse strand, counting down.
TGATGCCTATAACCACCAGCAACTCCACGAGGGTAAAGCCGGTGTCCCTCCGCCAAGAATGACGGTTGGTCTGCCTGCTAGCGTACCGAGGGGAAATCATTTCGAGATTATGCACTACTACTCAAACCATCCGAAGATCAATTTGTCGCGGTAAAAGACCAAAGATAACAAAAAGTCGCCATCGCTACACATTATGTTTAGATATAAAATAATAAATCTTAGGGTTGGAAAAGGAACCGCGAGCAAAAGGGGCAGGTGTGCCGCAACCTTGAATTCCTCCTATGGTCTGCAATCTTGTCTCCGTCCCTGTCTCCTTTTTTCTCGCGCTTTCCCGGCTGAATTCCTCCCCATTTTCTTATCTGGCCTAAAAGGCTTATAATATTGCGCCAGATAAGCCATTTAAGAGGTCTAAGACTACCGCGTTTCATTCGGGCTGATGTAGAATC
>JABDGH010000082.1 GCA_013286145.1 Verrucomicrobiota bacterium | reverse complement strand
GCTTGATTTTTCCATGAATCGGCTGACACTTGATCGACATGAGCGCGTTGAAAGTCATCGTGGGGTTGGTTTGCTTAGTCGCGTCATTTTTCTTGGGACTCTTTGCGTGGGCGTCGTTATACTGTCCAGAACTCTGGTTCAAGTTCATTCCCGCTGGTTTTACGCTTGGCCTGGTCTTCGTCGGAATACTTCTGGTTTCCAGGCGAAATTCACCGTTATCCAATAGCGTAAAGTGGATAATGGGGGGCTATTTTTGCCTTCTCGTTATGCTTCCTGTGCTTCTCGACTTTCACATTCGGCAAGAACGCAGGCCTCTTCAAGAACGCGCTAAGGCTTTTCTAGCACATCCGATTCCGAAGTTGCTCATACCCGACTCCGAAGGTTACGTTGGTGGATATTATGTGGACACAAATGGTGGCACGGCAAATGGGGTATTTGGATATTCCCGCGTCTTGATTGGGCGATATGCTACAAAGGGAAGGATATTCGGGCGTGTCAATGACGTCACGCTCCACGTCGTTCATGCGAATCTGTCCCCAGACATCGTCTTGGAACTTGTGCAGATCCTCAAATGGGTCGTATGCCATATTTTCTGCCTTTCCTACCGCTTTTCACCGAATGTAGTGAATATTCTGCGAAAAGTAATCAAAATAGTTGCACCTCGATAATTGCCATTACCGTATAAATTTCTCCGTGCAGTTTTCTCACAAACTGCGCACCGTCCCGCAAGCCATCAGCCGGATCTGGCGGGCCTTAGCATCCGAGCAGGTGCATCACAGACGCCTCTCCCATTGTATCCCGCATCGTATCCAGCGCGGGTATTTTTTGAAGCGAAACGAGACAAGGCTGGAACGAACTGAAGATGCTCCCTTTTGCCGGTCACCCTCCGGCGGGTGACCGGCCAAAGGGAGGAGAGATTTTTGGGATGGGTACCCAGGGCGGCCGTCACGCTGTTCCGTTGCCCTGGGCTATCCATATTTCGCCCCGATGTGGCTTCGGTATGGCCTTTATTCCTTCCCCACGGTCACAATCTTCTTTCTGGCCATATAGCTCCGGGTCACCTTCCAGATCATTATCACCGAAATGGGAACAATCGGGATGGCCAGGAAAGTGACCGGGCGACCCCACAATACCAAGCCGGCCAGAGTGCCCAACACCATCATTCCAAACAGAAGCCACACTCCCAACACCGTCATCAAACGACGCGGACGTTCCACCGCCTCGCGATAAATGAATCCCTCCGCGAACAGATGCTCAAACGGGGCGATGGTCGAGAACGAACTCAGCGGCGCCCCGCACTTCAAGCAAAAATGCCGTTCCGGTTCATTGGGAGCAGCGCAACTCGTGCACAACTGCTTCTCTTCCGGCTCTGGTAAATCTTGGTCAACGTCCGCAGGCATAGTTTTAAGGTAAACGATTACATTTCAAAATGCTCGCGCAATATCACGCATCACGCATCACGCATCACGCATCACGCATTGACGCCGATCATCGGCCGCATCACGTAAACATCTCCCGATGGCCCCTCACATACGCCGCAACGGCATTTTCCACGGATTCGCAATGTCCCAATTCGCCATCAAACCGGTCCAGAAAATCATCGGCCTCTTTTTTGCCGTGCTGCTTTTCCCATTCGGACAAAACGTTGCAACGCACCGACCGTTCTGACGGCATCGGCTGGTTGCCAAAGAGAACCTTGTGGATGGCGTCCAGCGCCCCGGCGGCGACCGCAGCCCCAATCTTGTGCATGGCATCCCGCGTCTCCTCCGCATGATCGCCTGTCGAATTGGTCAGGAACTGGTGCAGACCGCCATTCGTAGTCTCGGCCATGAAACCCCACGCCAAAATAACGTACCGCTCGCCCTCGGACAAACTCGATGAATAAGAAGCGAACGACTCCATCGGACGGCATTTGCTTTCAAAGATCCAGTCGCGCAGCTTGTGAAAAAGCCGGCGCTTATTCTTGATCTGGAAAATGGCGTCGAGTTCGGACATGGCAATTCACCTCGCAAACGGGTTCTCCAACATTTGCTTCCCGCAATAGATGCAAAACTGCCGGCTGGCCGTGTTCACCCGGCCGCACGCGGGGCAGGTCACCGGCGCATCCTTCGACGGCACCGCGTTGGTCTCACCCCGCTTCGCTTCGATCCGTCCCACCATGTCGCTCAACGCTTCATCGGTGTACCCATGCTCCTGCTTCATGAACTCCCACATGGCCTGCGAGATCAGCAGCAGCCGTTCCATGTCATGCTTCATGAACTCCTCGTCCGTCCTGGTCCCGCGCGCCATGCTCGCCGCCTCGATTGCCTCCTGGGTGGCGAAAGCGTTCGATATGCCCCCGCCTCTGCTCATCAATGGATAAAACATATGATCTTGAATATGGTTGTGGTTAAATGCTTCTGCTGAATCCTCAAACTGAGCCACGGCCAACCGGTGATGTCAACGATGAACCCACAGCAATCGCCAACGCGCACCCTTCCACCGGATTTTGACGGAGGCAGAAGCGCCACGGAATACGGCAGCACTCCGTCAATTTGCCAGCACCATTGCAGGCATTACTCAGCAAAGAATAGCCGCTCTGAGAAAAAAAACCCTCGACAAAATCAAGCAACAACCACATTTTTGAAACGTTAGAACATTGGAATTATTATTAGCAGACGACAACAATCAGCCGGGTTGTTCAACAAAAAATGAGCGCTAGCATCCAAACATTGCGAGTGTTTATTGCCTCCCCAAGCGATTTAACGGAAGAAAGACAGGCGATAAAGCAAGTCGTTGACAACCTAAGGAAAGTCTTTAGAAAAGAAATCGTTGAATTCATGTTTTTTCGTGATTTTAAAAATACCTAATTATTCTCACCAGTAAATCCTGATATCGGCACCTGAATCGGTCATAGAGGTATTAAGCTATTTCTTGGAGCAGGCCTTCATAGCAACCGAAATAATCGAAAACTTTCCCGATTTCAAATGAACTGCAAACTGAAAAACGGCGACCCTTTCAGGCCGCCGTTTTGAAATTGCAGGAATGATTAAATTCCCTTGTGGGCGATGTATTTCACCAGGTCAACGACGCGGTTGCTGTAGCCCCATTCATTGTCGTACCAGCTCACGATCTTGAAGAAGCGTTTCTCCCCCTTCAGATTGTTCTGCATGGTCGCCAGACTGTCGTAGATGGAGCTGCGGTCATCGTGGATGAAATCGGTCGAAACCAGTTCTTCATCTGTCACGCCGAGGATTCCCTTGAGGTAGGTGGTGCTGGCCTTCCTCAAGGCGGCGTCAATTTCCTCGATGCTCGTGTCCTTCACCGTGCGGACGGTCAGGTCAACGACGGAGACATCCACCGTCGGCACGCGAAAGGACATGCCGGTGAGCTTGCCCTTGGTGGTGGGCAGCACTTCGCCGACGGCCTTGGCCGCGCCGGTGGTGCTCGGAATGATGTTGACGGAGGCCGCGCGACCGCCGCGCCAGTCTTTCTTGGACGGGCCGTCCACGGTCTTCTGCGTGGCCGTCGTCGCGTGGATGGTGGTCATCAGACCGGTCTCGATGCCGAAACCTTCCTTGATGATGACATGCACGAGCGGCGCCAGGCAGTTCGTGGTGCAGCTTGCATTGGAAACAATGTGGTGCTTGTGCGGATCGTATTCGCCTTCGTTCACGCCCATGACAATGGTTTTGACTTCGCCCTTGCCGGGCGCGGAAATGATCACCTTTTTGGCGCCGGCGGTGATGTGCGCCTTGGCCTTTTCGCTGTCGGTGAACAGGCCGGTGGATTCAATGACAATGTCCACGCCCATGGCCTTCCACGGCAGCGTGGCCAGGTCCTTCACCGCGCCCACGCATTTCACCTTGTGGCCGTTGACCACGATGATATCGGGTTCTTCGAGCGAGGGGCTGCTCTTTTCCGTCGTCACGGTATGTTTGAACTTGCCGTGCACGGAATCGTACCTCATCTGGTAGGCGAAATAATCCGCGTCGGTGGAAACGTCCACCACGGCGACGACATCAATTGATTTGCCGAGCAAGCCCTGGTCACAGAGCGCTTGAAATACCATCCGGCCAATGCGGCCGAATCCGTTGATAGCTACTTTAACTGCCATAGTTTTGTTTTCGATATATGAGTTCCAAACAAC
>JABDGH010000081.1:91-4319 GCA_013286145.1 Verrucomicrobiota bacterium | reverse complement strand
TCCCAGGATTGTCCGCCGTTTTTCAGTCTCGTTCGCCGCAATTTGTTCCGCGTCCGTCTCCACGACAGTGGGCTGGATCATGATGATCAACTCATCGCGTTCCTTGCTTTTCGAGGTGTCCTTGAAGAGATAGCCAATCAGCGGGATGTCGCTCAACAGGGGAACTCCGCTGGTATTCCGTTTCATGTTATCGGTAATCAATCCGCCGATGACGACCGTTTGATTGTTATGCACGGTCACTTCGGTGCTGATCTCCTGCGTCAGGATGGTCGGAACGGAATTACCGCCGATAATCTGGGAAGATCCCTGGGAATCGTTAGTCTGTCGTATTTGAAGCGTTACTTCATGGTTGGCATTAATGAGCGGAATAATCTGCAATTCGAGCAGCACGCTTTCATAGTTGATGCTCGAGGTTGTCGTCAGGCTGCTGGTGGTGCCGGTAAAACCCGATGTCGAGGTGCCCGGCACGGGAATTTGACTGCCGGAGGCGATCACGGCCATTTTATTATTTGTGGTATAGACGCTGGGTCTTGAGATGACCTTGAACCGGTTTGTCGTTTCCAGTGCCCTCACATAAGCATCGAGGGTACTTCCGATGGCTCCATAAAGGGTCAGCCCTGTCGGCAGGGGAAAGCCCAATGAGCTGGTGAGACTGACCGGATCTGGCACAGGGGAGGAGGGTGGGGTACTGGAGGTTGAGGTGGCGAAGCCGCCTGTACCCGGAGTAACGACACTGGTTGCCAGGCCACCTTTTCCTACTTTTTGGAATTTCTGGAGAATATCGATGCCGAATTCCGTACCTTGCGAGACGGTCAATTCGCCGATGACAGTGGCGAGATAAACCTGAAGAGGCTTGCGGTCGAGCTGGTCAATCATATCGAACACGCGGGCGACAACATCAGGGGAACCAAAGACGATAATCGAATTGGAATTGTTATCGGCCATCAACCTTGTTTTGCCGACCGTTACGACCGTCGGAACACTGTTTTGCGCCGGAGCAGAGAGAGCGCTTGTAACGGCAGTGACGGTTCCGGAACCAGTACCTCCGCCAGCACCACCGCCAGCCGGTGCGGCTCCCGTGGCGCGACCTGCCGCAGCGTTGGCAGTATTCTTGTCAGCCTGGGCCTGCTGCACTTCGGCGGGCCCCTTAACCACGCCTTAGTTTCCAATAAAAGTTAGAAGATTCAATGTACATTACGTTAAATAACTTTATGTAGGTAATTTTTGTACCTATATCAACGAGTGCTAGGTATTATATGCCTGTTGCGCTCATTGAAATACGATAATATAGGGCTTTTATTGCCCGATTCGCCTCTGAAAGCCGCATGGTTTAACAAGAACGGCTCATTCATTGCTATTTTATTGGCATGACGCCGGTAAAATCCTTTTTAGCAAGCTTCGGGCTTTCTCTCGTTTTAACGGTGGCAAGCCTTTCGACCTTAAGCGCCATTCCGGTAGCTCCCGTGGTGAATCCCCCCCACCCTTCCACCAGCGTAATCGTTAATTTCACAGATTATAAAGTGACCAATGGTCACGCCAATACGACATGGCAGACCATGATCCTGGCAATTCAAGCCTGCCAACAGACCCACGCTGCGATACTGAACATCCCCCAGGGCACCTACACCTTCGACGATCCGAAGATCCTTACTTTTAATGACGGCGGACACATTCAACTTTCCAACCTGTCGGACCTGACCATCAACGGCAACGGTTCCACCTTCATTTTTCACTATGTGCGCAACGGTTTCGATTTTAACAACTGCCAGCGGATTTTGCTGAACAACCTGACCGTGCAATGGGATTTCGATATCGCCGCTCCCGGCACGGTACAAATGCAAAATGGCAACAAGGTCATCGTGGTCAATCCGGCCTACCCCATCACAGCCTCGACACCAGTCGAAGCCGTGACCGAATACGATACGGCCTCCATGAAATGGAAGATGAGCGCGCAGGAGATTTATAATCCGTCGAGCGTCACCCTGGTTGCGGCGCAAACCATTCAATCCCCCGATTTCAGCATCTTCCCGGTGGGTGACACCGTTGCGGTACGCACCTATGTTTATGCGGCGCGTGGATTTGAATTCAGTTTCAACAACAATGCCGACCTCACCTTCGATCACATCACGGTGCAGAATTGTCCGGGAATGGCCTTCGTGGGCTACGGAGCGGATCGGGGATTCAAGTTTAATTCCTGCATCATCAATCGTCGCAACGTGGCGCACGATCTTGTTTCCACCGGTGCGGATGGAATCCACATCGGCATGACGCACGGCGATACCATCGTCCAAAATTGCGAATTCAGCTACCTGGGCGATGATGCGGTCAACGTGCACGGCATCTGGATGACGGTTGTCTCCAAGGTGAACAACAACCAGGCCAAGCTTGCGACCATTGTTTACGATCCGACCTACGTGCAGGTCGGCGATACTTTTCAATTTTTGAGCAAAGCGAATCTCGCTCCCCTCGGACAAGCGCATGTCTCCGCCGTCAGTTACAATGCCAGCAAGGAGCAATACACGCTGACTTTTACGGAAGCGCTCCCCACAACTCTGCCCGTGGGAAGTTACGTGGCGAACCTGGCCCGCTCAAGCAACCGGGCGACCATTACAAACAACTATTTTCATGATCACCGGGCGCGCGGCATCCTCGTCCAGTCCCAGGAGCTCAGCATCACCGGAAACCATGTCCAGAATGTCATGGGCGGCGCCATCCAATTGACCACGGACATCGCAGACTGGAATGAAGGTTACGGCTGCGCCAATGTGGTGGTAACCGGGAACCTTTGCGACGGTTGTAATTACGGCTACTGGGGTGGATTCAACAACGTGTCGGGTGTCTGCCTGGGTGTGATCAATCTTTTTGCCCAGACTCCCCAAGGTCTCAATCCCACGTATGTTCATCAAAACATCACTATTTCCAACAACACGGTCAGCAACACTCCCAGCCTCTCATTCTTCATCGGCTCGGCGCAAAATGTCAGCCTGACCAGCAACCTCATCCAGAATTGCCCCTCGAGCGCCACCCAGGGCATCTACGTTTCGCGCGCCGCGCAGGTAAGCATGACGGGCAACCAAGCCGTCAACTGCTCCATGACTCCCGGTCACGGCATCTTTGTCGATTCCAAGACCACGGCCAACATCGCCCAGTCGGGTAATACGGGATTTTAATGATCCCTGAAGATCAGCGGAACCTAACCCTCGATGGTATTGATCTCGACCGGCTCGACCTGTACGCCGTTCTCCTCGAGCCAGGCAACCGCCTTTTTAATAACGGTGCGTTCGCCTTCCAATTCCAATGCGATAATCCCGATGGTGGGCGTTACTGAAGCATTGCGGATATTAAAAATCACATCGAATTGCTTGCTCATTTCATAGATGAGCGGCTTGCGAGTGCCTTCTCCGCTAAAGGTTAACCAGAAACGTTGGGATTCGAGCGCCATGCAGCCAGCTAAGCGGGCTTCTGAATAATTGTCGAGTACAGCATCCAACCGGCATTACTTGTCTTTGAGGGAAGTTTCCTTGATAAAGCCCTCCAGAGTCGATTTCACAAGGTCAAATTCCACTTGAAGACGTTCCGCAAATTCCTGGGCGAGGACAAAATCCCCCGCCTTGCCGGCAACCTGAAGATTGGCACAAAGTAATTGCATCCGCGCCGCGCCAAAATTCGAGCAGGCGCTTGCCAACTGCATGGCTTGGACATTAATTCCCTGCCCGCGACGTGCCTTGATATCCGCGAGTATCTGCTGCAGGGCCACGGGCGTTTCCTCCGCAAATATATCGGCCAGTTCCCGCACCGCTTCCGAGCCGGATCCCGTCATTTCACCAAAGCGGGAGAGCATGGTAAAATCGACGATCTGCCCGATATTCTCCGAGGAGCGCACCAGCTCCTTTTCCAGCGCCTCAATCCGCACCGGTTTACTCAGGAAGCCATCCATGCCAGCTTTCAGGCACATCTCACGGTCGGAATCCATCGCATTGGCGGTCATGGCAACAATCCAGATTCGTTCCGAGCCAGTCCATCTCTTGCGGATTTGACGCGTTGCCTCCAGGCCATCCATATCGGGCATCTGCACGTCCATGAGAACCACATCGTACTTCTGTCGTTCCAAAGCCTGTAAAACTTCCACGCCATTTTGCACAACATCCGGGCGGTATCCCATCTGACTGAGAATGCGCGTGGCAACTTTTTGGTTAATAACATTGTCCTCGGCCAGAAGAATACGCAT
>JABDGH010000081.1:0-81 GCA_013286145.1 Verrucomicrobiota bacterium | reverse complement strand
CGAAACCGGCATCGATTCGGCTGGTGGAGCGCAAAAGCTTGCTGGAAACTTTTCCTCCCTTGAACGATGTCGCCAGGATGT
>JABDGH010000080.1 GCA_013286145.1 Verrucomicrobiota bacterium | reverse complement strand
TTTTGGTGAACAGGGAACGAATTTCCGCTGCACTACGATTTTTATTGTCGGTGGCCGCCTCGAGGAGGATGGCCACGCCACCGGGGCCATAACCCTCGTAGGTCATTTCTTCGTAACTGGCTCCTTCGAGTTCGCCGGTGCCTTTTTTGATGGCGCGCTCGATATTGTCCACTGGCATGCTGTCGCTGCGGGCGCTGTTGATGGCCTGACGCAGGCGTGGATTAAAATGGGGATCGCCCCCACCCATCTTGGCGGCCACGGAAATTTCCTTGGAAAGCTTGCTGAAGAGCTTGCCCCGTTTTTGATCGATGGCGCCCTTGTAGTTTTTGACTTTTGACCAGCGGGAATGGCCTGACATAAACATGCATCATGCGGCTTCCCAAACGCCAAGGCAAGCGGATGGTGCGCGGATGATGTTTGTGCCGGTTCAAAACTCCGGTTAGAGTAGGGCCTGAGTCACGATGAAGGATCAGGTTGAAAATAATGCTTCGATGTGCGATCCGGCCACTGAGTCCGATACGCACGATAAAAAGCTCATGGTGAGGATTGCCGAGGGCGATGAAGAAGCTTTACGCCATTTGATCGAGAAACATCAGGGCGTCGTCTATGGAACGATTGCAAAGATGCTGGGTGATCCGGTGGAGGCGCAGGATCTGGCGCAGCAGGTTTTTGTCCGCATCTATCGCGCAGCGGGAAGCTATCGCGCGACGGCGCAATTCAAAACGTGGATGTTCACCATCGTGCGCAACCTGGTTTTCAACGAACATCGTCGTCGTTCCCGCGCCACGCTAATCCCGCTTCATGCGCCGGAGAATGAGTCAGTCGATTCCGGTGGCGGGGCATTGAACCTGGATTTGCCCGATCATTTGACAAAAAGGCCTGACGAATCAGTTTTGCACCTGGAGATGATGCGGGCCGTTGACGAGGCCATCCTGCTTTTGCCGGAGCAACAACGGCTGGCGATAGTCTTGCGCCGGTACGACGAATTTACTTACGAGGAAATCGCGCAAATCCTGAAGACCAGCGTGCCTGCGACCAAATCGCTTCTTTTCCGGGCGCGTGAAACGCTCCGAGTGGCGTTGCAGGATTATCTTGAAGCCAAAACCTATTCTTAAGCTATATATATGACCCAAAATAATCCGCAACTCGGGCAAATCTCCCGTGTTAGATTTAACAATGAAGGCAGATATGTCCAATAATCATCCCGATGATTCGCAACTGGATTCCAACGATCCGGTTTGGCGCTTGTTGGCGCACTCTCCGATGCCTCAACCCGATGCATGGTTTACGGTGCGCACCCTTGCTCGCTGTCGTCAGGCTGGCCTGGGCATGGAAAAGGCCCACGCTTCATTTGGTCAGGCCTGGCGCTGGGTTTTTGGCAGTGGGATAGGCTTGTGCCTGGCCATTTCGCTCCTCGTGGCCCAGATTCATTCCGAGTCTGCGATGCACAGCAAGCAAAAGAAAGTGCAGGAAGCCTTCGAGATTGTGGCCTCTCTCGGATCAGATTCAGATTCTTCTTTAAACAACACCACCTCTTCATGGCAAGATACCTCTCTTTAAGTTCCAGATACCGACTCCTCTCCGTAGGTTTGGCGACAACGCTCGGTTTCGTCATGGCTTTCACGGCGTGTTTACAAGCTGACCCAACGCCTGCGATGGTTCCACCCCCGGCGACGACTTCGAACAAACCCGCGACCAATGTGCCGCCAGCGGTGCCTGCGCCTCCAGAATATTTGAATCGTTACGGCAATATCCTGGTGCCCGGCGATGGACCAGCCTATCCGTTCAAGCTCATGCTGCCTTCCCCTTGGGTCGGTGAAATCAAGATTCCCACCCAGGATGAGGTGAACATGAGGGATAAGATGGAAGCCTTGGCGACTCTTTCCGATGATGATATTCGCACCCAGCTCAATGAGTGGCCTGCTTACAGCAAGATGAAACTAGCTGATGAGGGGGCCATGTTAATGAGGATCCAGCAATTCAGGGAACACCGAACCAACCTTGCCATGGAGAAGGCTCCCCTGATGGGCTTGTCCACCCTGACAAAGGAACAGAAGATTCGTTTTGAAAAGGAGTATTGGGACAAGCGATTGAAGATGGAAAAAGAACTCGTCAAGCAATTCGAGCCCATCGTCAAGGATCGGGAGTCTAAAATGCAGGCGGAACTTTTCCGTGATTTTTCTTCGACGCCACCGGTTGGTGTCCCAGCGCAAGCTTCCAAGCCACCATCTCCCGGCACGGCTTCCAATTCCCCTGCTGCCCAGCCCAAATCGCCGCCTGCTCCAGTTCCCGCTGCGACGCCCCCTGTGGCTCAAGCTCAAGCTAAGTGATAGGGATTTCCCTCATTAAGGCATTTTCGATTAAGAGAGATGTATTTCTTTTCCTGTTAAGTTCGAGCCATATCCCTCGACTGCGGTTCGAGTTGACGATGCGTTCAAACAGACTTTTCGGCTCACTTCCACTCGGGATGACGGAATTTCTTAAGGCGTCAGGGCGGTGGCTTGCATCTCCGTATGGGTAGGGGAATGATTCACCGGGCCTGCGTTGTAAAGCAGATAAGGCAAACGCTCTTCAGACCAATGTGCCACGCCAGCATCCCAGGAATGAGCAATATCGGTTGCCGCCCGGCCTGCGATAATTTGGCGGCGAATGGCGGGGTTCCCGGTCACCTTATCGAACATGCTGCGGGAATCGGCGCTGGCATGAGCGAAAGGGGCAAAGTTCCCTATGGTGCGCTCCAAAATTTGAATGGCCTGAAAAGAGATGAGGGTAAGGTTGCCCGAATTACGCGGGTCGATTTGCAGGTAGGCACCACTGTAGGGCGCGCCAGCCCACTTCCCCTTGGTCGTTCGATAGGAGTAGGCGGAGGCGTGGATACCGGGAATGTGAAGCGCGTTGAATCGACTGGCCAACGTATTTCCATTCCAATCTTTTCCCGCCACGATTTGAAAGGGCACGGGACTGCCAATGCCGCTTTCGATGCCAATTTCACCCAGAAAACCAGTGGCCGTATAACCACGCGCGGCTCCAATGGTCGGGATATTGGGTGAGGTTGGAATCCATTTCAGGCCGGTGTCTTCCCAGACCATGCTGCGCGTCCAGCCGGTCATCGCGATCACCGTCAGCTTGCACGGTTTTGTCAGGTATTTGGCATTGATCCATTGCGCCAGTTCGCCCGGCGTCAGGCCGTAAATGTAGGGAATATCGTAGAGGCCGACGAATGACTTGACGGAAGGATCGAGTCGTGGCCCTTCAATGCGGATGCCGCCCAGGGGATTGGGACGGTCGAGAACGATGACTTCGAGATTATATTTCGATGCTTCCTCCATCACGTAGCCGAGCGTGCTGATGAAGGTGTAGGAGCGATTGCCCAAATCCTGCACGTCGTAAACCAGCACATCGAGTCCTTCCAGCATCTTCGGTGTCGGGCGACGCGTATCCCCGTAGAGCGAGCAGACGGGCAGGCCAGTTAATTTATCATGGCTGCTGTCAACATGCAGCCCGGCCTCGGTTTTGCCATCGATGCCATGCTCGGGACCAAAAAGCTTCACCAGTTTGTATCCTTTACCCTGAAAGAGAACACTGATGGCCGAGCGGCCCTTGGAATCGACGCCGGAAGGATTGGTGATCAGTCCAACGCGCTTGCCTTGAAGCGCGGCGAAGTTCGATTTTTCAAGCTCGTCGATGCCGAGCGAGACCACCGCCCGCGCATTCCAGGCGAAGCCCAGGAACAGGCTCATCACCAGCACGACACGTTGAATACAAGCTCGTAACTTCATTAATTAATTTTAGAAAAATATAGGCGATGGGCAGCCCGAATCCGCATCGAATCAATCCAGCCGGACTTCTTTGATGGGTTCGAGAATACGAAAGTTGAGATGACCTGTCACGTTCATCGCATGAAATCTTTTGGTGCGTATCCCTCGCCAACGCGCGCGGTCTCGACTACTATTTCCACGTGACGCTGCGTCAACGGATTCGTTTTTATCAGCAACTGGCCGTGCTGGCGCGCGCGGGTGTTCCTTTGCGCACGAGTCTTCATCGTTTGCAGGAGAGAATTTCAGGACGTGAGATGACGGTGCTGATGCAGCGCATTGATAGTGGGGGATCGGTTGGAGAAGCTTTTGCCCAAGCTGGCTTTTCGCCTTTTGAGTATCATCTTGTTACCGCAGGCGAACGAGGTGGTCGTCTTGAAACGGTTTTCGAGCATCTTGCCGAATTTTGGACGCGGCAACGCGAGATGATCCAGGCGCTGGTCAGTCAGCTTTATTATCCTCTGGCCGTGCTCCACTTTTCGATCATCGTGGGTGCCTTGATGCAATTGGTTAACGGTTCCTTCACGGCGGTGATCATCAGCCTG
>JABDGH010000079.1 GCA_013286145.1 Verrucomicrobiota bacterium | reverse complement strand
AAAACAGGATCAGGGGTACTTTGTCAAGCTGCGGTGGGTTCTGATAGTGGCCTAATTTGGGGATTTATGTACCTAATCACCCTTGATTCAAAAGCCTATTGATTTTCAGCTAAACTTAGGGCAATCGTTGGATCGTCGGTAAATTGCGCGTAAGAATCTCCATTGGGAGCGCGATAACTTCCAGCTTTATAAACCTGCATTTTAACAAACTGATCCACATTCAAAACCTTTTTTGTTATCAAAATACACGTCCCGCCATTTGCAGACATCGCCAATGGATGCACTGTTTTTAGATATGCGTCGTTTTGCTCGCGTGTGCTTAAGGGCGAGTTTGGATCAAAAGCTCGGTGATTGAAATCGTATTTTCTTAATTCGCCAATCGTCATGTTGTATCCAGGCATGTAGCTATCATCTCCCATACAGATGACCACATAACCTCCCTTTGAAGCAGATTTTACGACAGTTGCCATCATATCCATCGGATGATTAACGATGTCTCCTAACGCTCTTTTCTGCTGTCGAGCACTAATCTCAGCTAATCTATCGTCTTCAATCTGCTTAGTTGCAGCGGCTGCTTTTTGGGGATCAAAAGAAAATCGCTTCTGAATATCGGGTGAAAGTTTATCCAATGGAATTGCCGCACCTCCATTTTTGCAAAGAATTGTGACTGTCAGTGCATCGTGTTTTATCACGGTGACACCCTGATAATTCTTACCGTCCGTCGTTGTCCAATCTTCGCCGTAAACGGCCAAAGAAAGGAAAAGAAACAAAAGAACAATTCTCATGTCGCCAGTATTACCAATTTTGAAATTTAGCTCAAGAAAAGGTAGTGGTACAGTTTATATCCCTCAAGGCGAGAGAGGAGCGGCCAAGTGATTAATCCGATTAAGGAGTGTTGCCTTGTCGCGGGCGCATGGATGGGCCATAAAACGGAATGCCCGATTGGTCATTTTTCGAGTCTCACGCAAAAGAGGAGTGGGCCGTGATTTATGGTGCGCCCGTCGCAAGCCTAATATTGGTTGCTTTGGCCGTGATTACGACGGGCACAATTCTAAATCTCTACTATAGCGAACGGTTTAAAACTACGGGGCTTCTTTGTCAGTTCCACAAAGACCGGGCAGAGGCATTTGAATCTAAAGAATCTCATTCCAAACAGCCATTGATAGTTGCTCAAGCGACTCCTACCGCATTGGTATCTTATCCAGATGTAAGCGGTCTTTGGAGGCGAACAACGGACGACCATTTGAAGCTAGAAATAAAGCAGACAGGGTTTCGCATAGACTCCCGCTTTGTTGGAGACCTTGGGCACGTTCACGTCCTGGTTGGAAATTATAGCGAGGCTAAGCGTAAGTTTGTTTGCGTCACTACCAGAACGCGATCAGATGGCTCTGGTGCTACAGAAATGTACGGCTCGCTTGAGCCACTGGGGAGCGACACTTTTGAAGCGGAGGTTATTGGAACAGACGGGAAGGGCGAGCTTCCGGCCAACTACTCCGAAATCAGCACCTTCAGAAAAATACTCTTACCCTCAGTCTAAGAGCGCAACTACTTCTTCCAAGCTCCAAACGCGATCAGAAATCCCGATAATGTCCTTAAATAAGGCACCGCGCTTCAAGGATGGGCGCGAAAAAGATCGTGCAACCTGCATGGACAACTCTCGAAGCTGAATGTAACTTAAGGTATGCAAATTCATATCAGTCCCCGTGACGTCAAGCTTACCGCAGCCATCCATTCCTATGTCGCGCAAAAGATCGAAAGTCTGGAGCATTTTGGGTTGGGCCTGATTGGCGCGCACGTGGCTCTCTGGCATGACGATCAACGCGCATTCAAACATGCCTTTGTCGTCAAGGTGCACCTTGCCTTGCCGGGGCCTGACATTCATGCGGAAGACCACGGCCACGATCTTTACCAGGCCATCAATGTCGTGACGGATCGCCTGGCGGAGCAATTGCGTCATCGCAAGAGCAAACTGGTGAAAGGTTCGCGCGAGAAAAGCCGCAAGGAAAAGGTCCGTCGCCAAGTGGCCGCGACCTGATGCCTTGGTGGCAAAAATCGTATTTGTTTCGCCTTAAAACTGTCCCCTCGACAAAAAGGGGACGCTCCGGTTACATCTCTGGGTTGAATCCAAGATCGACACTGTTTTGAGCACACCATCCACACCTTCCATTCATAATCGGGCCAATCCGTTCAAGGCCCGAATCACCGCCAATTATTCGCTGACCGGAGAAGGCTCCAACAAGGACACCCGCCACATCGTGGTTAATCTCGGGGCAAGCGGCATCAATTATGTCCCGGGCGATTCGCTGGGGGTTATCCCGCGTAATTTTCCCAGGACGGTCGATGATCTCCTACCTCACTTGGGACTTGATCCCGACACGACGGTCGAACAGCCGACAGGCGCGGTTGGGCTGCGGGATTTGCTGATCAACCAGTACCTGCTCAATCGCGTCAGTAAAAAATTCGTCAAGGCTGTCCTGGAGAGATTGCCCGAAGGCGGGTCTTCCACCGTCAGCAAGAAGCAGCAACTCGCCGAGATCGTCGGTAACGAGGAAGCTTTCGACGATTATGTTTTCACCCGGGATTACACCGATGTGCTGGCTGAGTATCCGGTCAGCTTCAGCGCAACGGAATTTTTACCGCTGGCCAATAAGATCGCGCCGCGACTCTACTCGATTGCCTCGTCGCTGAAGGCTCATCCGGGCGAGGTGCATCTCACGGTTGCGGTGGTTAAATATCATACGCATGGCCGGGAGAAGTATGGCATTGCGTCGGGCTATCTCGGTCACGGCCAGGACTTGAACAAGGACGAGGTTCCGGTTTACATCCAGCCGACGAAGCATTTTCACATGCCAGCGGCCGATGCGAATATCATTATGGTCGGTCCCGGCACAGGCATCGCGCCATTCCGCGCTTTTCTGGAGGAGCGCGCGATCGAAGGCGCCACCGGAAAGAACTGGCTCTTTTTCGGCGACCAAAAAAAGTCGAGCGATTTCCTCTACGAAGCGGAATTCCTCGATATGCAGCGCAAGGGCGTGCTCACCAAGCTCGACACCGCTTTCTCGCGCGATCAAGCCGAAAAAATTTATGTCCAGAATCGGATGACGGAGAGCGGTGCTGAGTTGTGGAAATGGCTCAAGGACGGCGCCTATTTTTACGTCTGCGGCGATGCAAAGCGCATGGCCCGTGACGTACACCAGACGCTGATCGATATCGCGCAGCAGCACGGCGGCATGTCGCCCGAGGCAGCGAAGGAATATATTGAAGTTACATTCGCCAAGACGGAGAAGCGTTACCTCAAGGACGTTTATTGATTTTCTGTTCCGTCATCCTGAGCGAAGCCGAAGCGAAAAATATTGGTTGGGCTTAAAGTTGACCCGAGGCGAAGTCGAAGGACATGGCTCGATAAACCAAACGTGAAGGTAGCGTCACAAAATTTTAAAATGCACAAAGGGATTCCCGCTTGTCGCCTATGCGAACAACGAGATTTCTTGCGAATTAATAAATCTTTCTCCGTCTCCCAGACTTAGTTCAAGTTCGATCCATATCCCTCGACTACGGTTCGGGTTAATGATGTTCTTAAACAGACTTTTCGGCTCACCTCCGCTCGGGATGACGATGATTTTTAAGCGGCAGGCTTGCTGACCCGTTCCAGAGCTTCGAGATACTTGGCGCGCGTATTTTGCACCACTTCCTGGGGCAGATCGGGTCCCGGCGCGGTCTTGTTCCAGCTTGTGAGCGTCTTCAAGTAATCGCGCAGGTATTGTTTATCGAAGCTGGGTTGCGAACGGCCCGGTGAATAGGAGTCAGCTGGCCAAAAACGGGAACTATCAGGCGTAAAAATTTCGTCAGCCAAAAGTATTCTCCCTGTTCCGACTTCGCGTCCAAATTCGAGCTTGGTATCGGCCAGCAGGATGCCGCGCCCGGCAGCGTAGGCGGCTGCCCATGTGTAAAGACGCAACGTCAGGTCACGCAATTCCTCGTAACGTGCATCGCCAAGCGCCTTGCGGGCTTCGTCGGGCGTCATGTTTTCGTCGTGACCGTGATCGTTTTTGCGTGCGGGAGTAAAAAGCGGTTCGGGCAATTTGTCCGATTCACGCAAGCCGCCGGGAACCCGATGACCGCCGACGGTTCCGTGTTCACGATATTCCTCCCAGCCGGAACCAGCCAGATAACCACGCGCCACGCATTCAACCTGGAAAATATCGCAACGACGCGCACGCGTCAGGCGGCCTTCAAATTCGGGCAAGCGAACGCCGTCGGGAAGATCGTAGCCGAGCACATGATTCGGGCAGAGTTTTTCGGTAAGGGTGAACCAGTGCCGTGACAGGGTGGTCAGGATTTTTCCCTTGTCGGGAATCGGTGTCGGCATGATCA
>JABDGH010000078.1 GCA_013286145.1 Verrucomicrobiota bacterium | reverse complement strand
CCCAACTGCAACTCGCCTCCCAGGTTCCGCTCGTGCCGGCTGGAGGTGACGAGTGAAGGTTGAGAACACAACTAACGACAGGAGCGAATCGCAGCGATTGGTTTTGTGCGTCGCCGACTCTGAGTTCACTTGCTTTTCTGTGCCTGTGAAACAATTAAAGTCGAGCCCCGTGAGAGTGGTTCGGACCTGCTGTCGCGTCGCTGGTCGCAGAGGGAAAGCTAATCACGAATATCTTGATAACTTTGACGGTTCTCCCCGTCGTTTTTCTTGCGACCGTTGACCCCACCTCGCGGCAGACAGACCATGAAGATGAGGCGAAGAGCAAAAGTTAGAAATGAAAGAATTATATGGATGTCCTGACACTCTCGCGAATCCAGTTTGGCGCGACCATAGCGTTCCATTACATCTACCCGCCCTTGAGCATTGGGCTGGGCCTGATGCTGGTCATCATGGAAGCGGCGTGGCTCAAAACCAAAAAACCGATTTATCACCAGATGGCGCGGTTTTGGACCAAGGTGTTTGCGCTCACGTTTGCGCTCGGCGTGGCAACGAAGTCTGGCTGGTTACCGGCGGCGGTGCGCTCTTCGCCGCGTTTCCCAATGTGTATGCGACGGCCTTCTCCGGCTTTTATCTGGCTTTTTATTTGTTGCTCGCGGCGCTGATTTTTCGCGGGGTGGCGATTGAATTCCGGAGCAAACGCCCTGAGCTCTGGTGGCGCCAGATGTGGGACTTGAGTTTCGCCGGCGGCAGCGTGCTGTGCAGCCTGCTGATCGGCATCACCCTGGGGAACCTCGCGTGGGGCATCCCGATTGATGCGAATGGCGAATTCGCCGGCACTTTTCTTGGCCTGTTGAAACCCTATCCGCTGCTCGTCGGCGTCACGACGGTTTCCCTTTTCATGATGCACGGCGCGATTTATGGCGCAATGAAAACCAAGGGCGAGCTGCACGACAAAATGCGCGGCTGGGCGATGAATTCCATCATCTTTTTTGTGATTTGCGCCACGACCACGACGATGGCCACGCTGCTCTATGTGCCGCACATCACGGCGCGCGTGCATGACAATCCGTGGCTCTTCAGCCTGGTGCTCGCCAACATGCTGGCGATAGCCAACATTCCGCGTGAATTTCATAATGGTCGTGACTTGTACGCGTTTCTTTCGTCCTGCGCGGCGATCATTACGCTGATGGCGCTCTTCGGCATTGATCAATACCCGAACATGATCTTTAGCTGGCCGCATCCCGAGGCGAGCCTGACGATTTACAACGGCGCCTCGTCGCCGAAATCCCTTGGCATCGCACTCATTATGGCCTGCATTGGCGTACCGGTCGTCATCGCCTATACCATTTGTGTGTACTGGATTTTCCGGGGCAAGGTGAAACTCGATAAATTGAGTTATTGAAGCCGGTCATTTATCAAGGTGTGACATTTAATGATCTGCGTTATGTGTTTGTGGAAACATCGTTGAATAAAATAAATGTAGCGACGAATAACCATGACGCCACCCCATGTTTCACCAGCCCAGAGTCTGTCTCTCAAAGAATACGTTTTCCTGCGAGAGGAAATTCGGCATCAAGATAATCTTGTCAACGCCAGGCTTTCCTGGCTGGTGAGTTCGCAATCGTTTTTGTTGAGCGGCTTTGCGGTTACGCTCAATGGCTCAGCTCAATCGCTACTCCCGATTTACGCAAAACTGAATGTCATCCTCGTTAACTCACTGCCCGCGGCGGGACTGGTCACGGACGTGTCAAGCTATCTGACAATTTGGGCCGCCATATCGCGCATGAGGAATATCCGGCATATTGCCGGAAGCTCGCACCCCCCGCGCCTCCCGCCGGTGCAAGCTGATCGATTAACCCGACAGCTAGGCCTCTCCGGTCCGATCTTGATTCCCCTCGTCTTCCTTACGGTATGGCTGGCGATACTTGCCGGGCGGTGGATATTGTGATGTTGCAGCTAAAATCGAATCCTGTCAGGTCATCTGCACGAGACCAAGGCGCACGGCTTCCCTGACGGCGGAGGTTCGGCCTGTCACTCCGAGTTTTTCCAACAGGCTCGCCACATGAGTTTTGACCGTGCCTTCACCAATGAAAAGTTGAACCCCGATTTCCTTGTTGCTTTTGCCCGATGCGACGGATTTCAGAACCTCCAGTTCTCTTTTGCTAATTTGAGGCTTTTGAATCCGATCCACGAGTTTCTGCGCGATTTGTGGCAAGAGAAAGACTTCACCGAGATAAACGCGTCGAATTGCTTCGAGCAACGTCTGTTGGGTGCAGTCCTTGAGGAGATACGCCCGCGCCCCAGCCCGAACGGCACGTTGAATATCCTCCTGACTCTCGAAAGTGGTCATCACGATCACTTTGGATTGAAGATGCAGCGCGGTGACTTCCGCAACTACAGCCAAGCCGTCCATGCGGGGCATGCGAAGATCCAACAGAACGACATCGGGCATGTGTCGCTTGATGAGCGCCAAGGCTTCATCCCCGTCGCTCCCTTGGGCCACGACTTTCATGTCCCGCTGCTCTTTCAGGTTCGCAACAATGCCTTGGCGCACGATGGGGTGGTCATCCGCAACCACGATCCGAATTGGCGCCTTCCTCGTCGGCTGTCGCTTGCTCAAGTGCAGGTCCCTTTCCGCCTTACAACTTGTCGTTTTCATAACTCAATGACTCTACATGACCGGCTCAAACATCCGCAATCCCTCTTTAGGAAGAGTTCTAACTCTCCTAGAATCGAAAAAATAATCCGGTTGATCCGGTTCAAATATTGAAATGGTGTTTGATTTCATTCTCGGCCTGCAACCAGTCATCCGTTTCGTGGCCGGGCCGATGGCCGCGCGCTTCAAAGAGTTCGTAAGCCCGTTTGCGGACGAGTTCGGCAATACATTTAATAGGGCAGCCGCTCGTGTCTGCGCCATAGTGCATTCCCGCCGACGCATTGCGAGTAAGATCCTGTGCGTCCGTATTCATAAGACTCCTATTCTTCTTCCTGCCAAACCACACCGCACATAACGGCCACGGTGACCAGAAGAATCATTTGGATATTGGTCCAATCGCTCATTCACTCACCTTTGTTACCAGCGCCGATTGCCTGATTTTCGCGAATATTCTGTCTTTCATGTTTGAAATCCTAGCACTGTTCCGCGGCACCCACATGCGCGACGATCTGCCGAGTGGCACTTATATCATTCGCATCTCGTCTCAGGTCCGCTCTGTAGGCCGAGTTTAAATAAATTTCATTCACAAGAATGTTTTATCGCACTGGCGGGGAACCTTCAATTGAACCTGTGGCGGTCTTTCGCCTCCCTCGTTCGAGGGATGTTTAGTTGGGAAAGAAGGGAAGATTGGTCGGAGGTTTTCACTCACGAGCGTCTGGAGGTCGTCGATAATGTAATGTAAAAACGGGATTTCGATTTCGCCGGATGAACCGCTGCCGCCATAGAGGGAGTATTCGGGATTTGTAGCTTTGCGTTTCACTCGGTTGAATTATTTCACATATGGACACTGTGCCACTTTGACACGGGTCTTCAAACTGGCCTGTATGCGGGTGACCCGATCCTCAATAAAAAATATGCCGTTGCTGCGCTGAAACAAGCGGTAACGAAGTTTCACATTGATCCTCATGGTTGAAGAGGATACCGGGCGCAGAAGAGTGAGGGTTAAACAATAGTACCCGGTCACATCCAAAATAGTTCCAGCAGAGTGCCATAATAGTCAATTTACTGGAGCTTTTACTGGAGGTGAGCCTGCTGACATTTCGTAAATCATTGCCGCACAAACGGTTCAGATTGGAGGCGAGGGTCGGAATCGGACGCGTCCCGCCTTCCACAAGCCACTCGAAATCAACTGTCTAAATCATCACCGTTGCCTTGATAATAAAGGCGTTTGTGATTTAAGTCAAGTAAACTCCGGCCGACTTTTCTTAACTCCATTTTACTCCCCACCGATGAGGTTTGCTGGCACTTCTGCTGGCACTTTTTCGCCAAAATTTCGATCATATGTCATTGATTTCGCGTTCGGCTTCGCCCAACACCCGTAACACTTCGCTGAAAGTGGGTGGGTTGGCCAAAAACATTGTCCGCATCCCATCGTAATCCTGCTGCAAAGCTGCTTCGCGATGGGAAGGCGGGAGCAATTTGAAACTGCCGGGTTTGGCGGTTTCATAATTTGCCCAACTGGATGCAAAAAACCGGCTCTTGTGTTTCACTACACGCTCCAGCAAATCGAGCCGAGCCAACGCCGCCACGCGTGCCGGATGTTCCCAAAGTGCAGCCACGTCTGCATAGTGGCGCGCGAATCTTTCACGGATGGATTGGTTGGCGGGACGATAATACTCCGCGTGCAGGATCGTCGCTTTTTCCCAAAATGTCCGCTCCACCTCCAATGCCACTACCTCAACTTGAAAATCATCAAAGTTTGATTTAATCACCTCGGCAAGCAGCGGTTTAATAACATGAACTCCAGTTGGCCGTTGATCTGTCAGCGAACCGAATTCC
>JABDGH010000077.1 GCA_013286145.1 Verrucomicrobiota bacterium | reverse complement strand
CCGAACTCGAGCGAAGCGATTTCTTCGGGACTCGGCGCGCGCTTCGTCACCACACGCATCTCGGTCGTGACACCCAAATCTTTTTCCTGAACCAGAAGGCCGCCGGAGACGCGACGCACATCAAACTCACGCGCCGCGGAATTAATGCGGCCGGGCAGCTGCAGCACGCGAAGATTTTCTTTTTTCTTAAAGACCTCCATCGCTTCCGGCCGGAAGCCGGGCGCGATGATGCACTCCAGAAATATTTTCGCCATCTCTTCCGCCGTTTCACCATCGACTTCTTTATTGAACGCCACGATGCCGCCGAAGGCGCTCACCGGATCGCACGCCAACGCCGCACGATACGCTTCCACGGGCCGCGCCGCTTGCGCCACACCCGAAGGCGTGTTGTGCTTGACGATCACGCAGGCGTTCTCAGAAAATTCATTTACCAGATTCCAGGCCGATTCCAGATCTAAGTAGTTGTTGTAGGAAAGCTCTTTGCCCTGCAGCTTCTTGGCCGTGACGATGCCCCAGTCCACGCTGCGCGCACCGGTTTCTTGATAGAGCGCCGCTTTCTGATGCGGGTTTTCCCCATAGCGCAGCGATTGGACTTTCTTTAGACCCACCGTCATCTCATCGGGGAAAATATCCGCTTCCGAGCTGCGTTCACGGAAGTAAGAAGAAATAACCGCGTCATAGCGCGCCGTGTGCGCAAACGCCTTGCCGGCCAAGCGTCGCCGCGTTTCAATCGAGAGCTTGCCTTTGTTCTGAGCAAGTTCCGTCAGCACCTTGGGATAGTCCGCAGGATCACAGATGATGGCCACGTCTTGAAAATTTTTCGCGGCGGCCCGCAGCAACGTGACGCCGCCGATGTCGATGTATTCGAGGAGTTCTTTTTCATCCAGCGCATGATCGGCAACGACTTTTTCAAAGGGGTAGAGGTTCACCACCACGAGGTCGATGGCATCGATCGCATGCGTGGTTAAATCTTTTTGATGGCGAGGATTTTCGCGAATGGCGAGGAGTGCGCCGAAGATTTTCGGGTGAAGGGTCTTCACGCGGCCATCCAAAATTTCCGGGAAGCCGGTGATGTCTTGCACGTCCCGGGTCGGAACTTCCCCCTGCACGAGTTTTTTGGAGGTGCCCCCCGTGGAAATGATTTCAAATCCTTGCTGAACCAGCTCGTGGGCAAATTCCACAACGCCGGCTTTATCGGTCACGCTGATGAGCGCGCGTTTCTTGGCTGACATGTCTGGACTCCTGCTTAAGTAGAGGTTAGTTAGCGGCGGGTTTGGGCGTCCACGACCGCAGAAATTCAATGCCGTAGGTAAACCCACGGGGACGACGTTTGGTCCACACCACTTTCCCCGCCAGCTGCAGCGGCGACGTCTTTCCAGCCGAAACCACATGCAAGCGAACTTTGGCCTGCCGCTTAAGCGGTTTTTTCGTCTTTAGTTGCGCGCCCGTTTCCGACAGATTGATGCACTGCGCCTCGCCGACTACCGCATGGCCTTTCAAATCGTACAGATCCAGCGGGATTTTGGACTGCGTACGCGTTTGATTCCGTCGTTCACGGGACATGAAGCCTCCAGGCGCAAACCACAGCTTACAGCGGGCGTATTTTATCCTAGTTTAAGCAGCTCTCAGAAGGGATTTTGGAACGGGGATTTGTGGATTATATTCGAACGCTTTCGTCCACCTGGACGCGGGAATTTTTATCGGCAAGGGCTCGGACACGTTGAGGATGTGATCTTCCAACATCGCTTTCGCCGTATTAAATAGCAGCTTTATTTCGTCCCCACGTCCTTCGATCGCGGTTCGGGCCATTTCATCCGAAGCCAGGAATCCACTTCTCCAAAGAGACAGGTCGATAAAGAGGCCATTCTGGGCTTCTCTATCCAGGCCCCCTCGTTCCCAGCTCATGCGAGCGAGCACAAACAAAATGGGAATGTCTTGATCCGGAGTTAAAGAAATAACTCCAAGGAGTTCTTGGAGCTGAATTTTTCCCAAAATATAACGATAAAGCCATTCCATGATTTCATGCACTGGAATAGGACTAGATGACTTCAAACGTCGGTCGGCGGCAATGGGATAGGCCAGCGCATAAAGCTTGACCCCACGATTCTCTTCAGCGGTAGTAAGGCGTTGAGCCCCTGCAGCCATCTGACTCATTTCATCCAGGGCTTCGCCTAACATCGCCAACATGTGAGGCATATCGGGACGCCAAAATGCACTCTGCAATCTGGAATTCGGATTTTCTGTCAACCACTGAGCAAAACCGACCTTATCGGGGCGCCAGCCTTTCACATGCTGAAGCAGATAAAAAGAGATCTCTTTGGCTAACGTGGGATCCAATGCATTTTTCTGCATCGTCCAAACCGCCGCAGCGGTGGCATGCCAGGCGAAAGAGTCATCGGATTCCGGCATTTTGAGCAGATTGTCTGCGGCGACCTCATCACGCCACCCAGAATTGCTAATCGTCATCCATTCAATTTTATCGATCGGAATCGCCTGAGACCAACCACTCACCTCAACTGTGCTGCTGCCATCGAAATGAATAAGGCCGTGCGGCGTATTTTCAAGTTTTGCATTCTGCTTGGCATAAGGCTCTAAACCTATTTGTAATGACAATTTCTGAGCTTCGCAGGATTCGAGCAAGCCCATCGTAATGGGCGCTTGCCGAGGCAGACTCTCTAACATCCGAAGCTGATCTTCCATCAACATGCTGGCATCACCCAGTAATTCAGTCGCACCTTCTAAGGCAGCGGCAAACCACCCTTGTGGTGATCTATAAGGGTAGCGATGAATCGTGGCCCAATCCGCCCAGTCGCTTTCGACCAACAAAGGCGCATAAATCTCACTGTATCGCGCGTAGAACCGATGCTTATGACGATCCACCAGATAGGACGCAATCCTCTGGCGCCCCTTTAACAGCGCTTTCCGCGTATTTTGATCGATGGCCATGCGAGCGGCTATAAATTGAACCGCCAAATCCACGGGCGTGATGACGCGGAGTCTGGCCACGGCATCAGCGAACTCGACCCTTTCAAGAATACAGTCTTTCAATGTCTCCATATCGCGCCGCAAGCCCTTCTCATCCAAAACCCGTATCGGATTAGAAAGACTTGCATCGCGCAAAAGACTCTGTTCAATATCCAGCACCGTTATATCGATGATGTCCGTGAGTTCGTCAGATGCTGGCACTAGAGGGCTCAATTGAAAGTGCTCTTGGATAAAAGGGACATACTTGGCCTCGTGGAGATCCCGAAACTGTGCTTCTACGAAGACTGCTTGTTCATGGGTGGTCTCTTGCCTATAGTGATTCGAATCCTGACGATACCAATCCGCCACAGTTTGAAAAGCTTTTTGCCCCAGAAAAGCGACCGTGAGGGGTTCCAAAAGATGAATCTGTTCTTCCACATCTTCGTTTTGACTGAACTGCATGAACTCCATTAAAAGCCGAATAAATTCTTGATGCGCTCTTTCAACCAGTTGCATGATCTTAAAGCGCCGGTTGTACTCTGACAAATCCGTAAACTTCGAACGATCAGGGTAGAGACTTTTCATCCAAGCGCGATCTTCATGGGAGGTCATTCTCTCGGCTCCGCGATAAGGATAAACGGCATTTCTGGCGGGCAGCCACGCAACGGCCAACGCTTGCGCTAGAATCTTGACCAACCCCTCGCGTTCGGGATCCGGCAAAAAGTGCCTCAAAAGACCATCAAAATCCAAATGGTATAGGGGATAAAGGGGATGGAAATAAAGCGACTCGGCGAGCTGATGTTTTATGACGCGCGCCCACTGTCGTTCTTGGGCTTCTTCCGCATTGAGCGGCATTTCAGGAGTCTCCAATGGGGGCCGCACGACTAGCTCTTTCGAGGATTTCTGCAAGGCTTCCACTTCTTGAGCCAGCCGAAGGGCTCCGTTAGAGTTCAACTTCCCCCTCCCCCAAAACAGCCACGCCCGCGAAGATAATGCCTGTGTCACTAGACTCTCATGATTCGACACCTTCCGCGGACTCCAGGACGTCTCTCCGACAGAAAACGCCCCTCCCAAGCTCTCCCCAACTAGAGATACGACGAGGCTAAAGGTTAAAACCCGACTTCCAAAAGAGGGGTTGCGCGAAACACATTCCATGGGTATACATTAGCCGAAATGTAAGCGCTTACACAGACCCAAAATTTATGCCTAGACAGCCCGAAAATAATAGGACCATTCAAAACATATCCAAAATACTGCGCGTTTCGACAGCGACGATATCGCGCGCCTTAAATCCTCGAACTGAACATTTAGTAGCCGAACCCCTAAGAAAACGCATCCAAACCTACGCGAACGAAATCAATTACCAACCCAATCAGATGGCCCGGAATTTAGCTCAAGGACGCACACACACGATTGGCGTGATTCTCTACAGTGCGTTTGGGTCCCTGTTTTTCAGTGACTATTTGTCGAAAATCCAATGGGGCATAACGGCCGCGCTGGATCACTCCGGCTACGGCTGCAAGATCGTCATTCTTCCGCGCGGACGATCCCTGCGAGAAGTCGACCAGGATGTGATCAGCAATGGAGTGGATGGCTTGCTCTTATCCACGATCTGCGATTTCACAGTCGATCGGCTGAATGATGTGGCCAGAACCGTGGAACGCCGCTGGGATCGACCCATCGTGGCGCTTAACTTAGGCCCTAGTCTCGGAAGTCGAATGAGCACCGTTTCCTTCAGCAACAAAGAAGCGGCCAAAAAAGCCA
>JABDGH010000076.1 GCA_013286145.1 Verrucomicrobiota bacterium | reverse complement strand
CTTCTCAAGCCCGACGAGGTCTGTCTTGTACCGGAAAACCGCCAGGAAATCACCACGGAAGGCGGTCTCGAAGTGGCTGGCGATGTGCGGCGGCTCAAGAGCATTGTCCGAAAACTTCACTCCGCGAAAATCGAAGTGAGCGCTTTCATTGATCCCGACCTGGCACAAATTGAGGCGGCCCATCGGATTGGCGCAAAAAGCGTCGAGCTGCATACGGGTGCCTACGCCAATGCGACATCCCTGCGCCAGCGTCGGAAAGAACTGGCCCGGCATGGACGGGCGGCGGCTTGCGCGCATGAACTCGGTTTACGGGTCAATGCCGGTCACGGTCTCCACTACTGCAATGTTCGCGAGTATATTGAGGACGTGCCGCATCTTCGCACGTTGAACATCGGGCATGCGATTATTTCGCGCGCTGTTTTTGTCGGACTCAATCAGGCCGTCGTGGAAATGCTCACGTTATTGCGCATGCCCGAATTTGCTCATAATGCCGATTGACTTGAGGATTTGCCTGAACGGAATCAAGGCCCGCGAATCTGAGCGGCTGCCGGAGTCTTGAGTCCGACAGTGATGGACGAGGCGCTTTTCACCGAAGGCGGCGCAAACCCATTCAGGTATTCCGTTTGAATATGCGTATAAACGGCGTCCGCGGTTTGCTGGGAATTGCGGGCCAGTAGATCGATTTGTTGATCAAGAAACTGAACGAGCGATGCCGTCTTTGGTTCGATTCGAGGGATGACGGCCTGGCTCAAGGCTTCGTAACAAATCGCATCCGGACTGTTGTCATCCGTCGATTTTTGGGCGGAACTCCACCCGGCATGCACCGGCTGACGTGCCAGGAAAAGGGCCAGCTTGCGGGCTGCTTCGGGTTGCGATGATTTACTCGTCACCGCCCACCCGTTGACGCGCGCCAGGCTCGCGCGGTTGATGTCGCCAGGTAACAGTGTAAATGCGTAATGAAATTTCGGCAGTGCAGCCGCAAGCTCCGATGGGGCGATCAGGAGTGAGGCGCGTTGTTGCGCGAAAAGACGGCCTGCCGGCGCATGGGCTTTCTGCAAGGGAGCGGTGATCGCAAATTCGCGAAAAATATCGTGGATAAAATCGAGCGAGCGCATTTGTGATTCCTTGCCATCGACATCAGCGAGATGCCAAATGCTCGAATCGAGGACAGGACTTCCTGCCTGGGCGCTGAGGAGATTCCATAAATCAAAATCGGGTGATAATTCCAGCGGATAAATGGGTTGGCCTGAAGCATCCTTGAGCTTGAGCGAAGCGAGCGCGCGGGAAATCGCTTCGAGGACATCCCAATTCCAATGACGTCCGGGATAGCCGATGCCCGCACGGTTGAAATGATCGAGATTATAAAAAAGGACATCGACCGAAAATTCATCAGGAACGGCCTTGATTTTTTCTTCCACGGTAAAAGCCGTGATGCTGCGCGACGCGGTTCCAATGGCGGGTGTGACATCGGCCAGGTCACGGGCGGGATCAAGGCCGGAAAAATCACGCGCGCTGACCAGGCAGACATCGGGTGGCGTGTCTGAGGCAATCGCCTGTTGTAAATCGGTGTGATAAGCCGCGACGTCGCTTTCAATCGTCAGTGAAGCGCTGTTGCCGGTCGTGGCCTCAAAAGCATCTGCGGCGGATCTGAGCGCCTTCACCTCATCCGCCACGGCCCAGGCCATCACGCGCAGGGTCGGGCCATGTGGAGGCGTTGGCGTATTGGGATGCGGCACCGTTTCCGGCACAGGCGCGCCGTCAGGTCCCGGTTCGGAAGGAAAGGGGCGCTGATTATTGCTCTTCGGAATTTCATCTTTTGTGCGCGGAAAAGTGAAGAAAACAAAAAGAGCGGCTCCTATGAACGCGAGGAGAAAAAAAATGAAGACGGCTTTTTTAGGCACGTTTTAAATCTAGCTTAGAAGATTGTGGAATTCATCTTTAAAAAAAATCCGTCATCCCGAGCTTGTCGAGGGATCAGACACGTAGTGAATAAACAACCGCTTAGAGACCTTGAAATTGATTAGCTCTCTGTGCTCAGTCGACTTGTTGGATAACGAAAGCGTGTCTGATCCCTCGACAAGCTCGGGATGACAAACCTCTCATTTTCCGATGCAGAAATTTTGGAAGAGACGCGTTAATATATCTTCAGTGGTCGTTTCGCCAATTACTTCAGCCAGGTCATGCAAGGCGTCCCGCAATTCGATACTGACAACTTCCAGTCCCATGGAATGACGCAGGGCTTCGAGCGCACGGTCGAGCGATTGCGCCGCACGTTGCAACGTTGCGTTCTGGCGCGCATTGATGGTGAGCAAGGTTCCGGTTTCCCCGGCCATTTCCTTGAGCAACGCCGATTCGATTCGCCCCTCCATTTCACTCAGGCCTGCGCCAGTCAGGGCACAAAGAAGAATCGCCTCCGATGGGAGAGACGGATGACGGCCCAAATCCGATTTATTGGCGACGAGCAGGCTTGGGATATTTTCAGGCAACTCGATTTTTGTCAGCGTGTAAGGTTGGTGAGCCTCGACGACGTGCAGCAAAAGCTGGGCTTGTGGAAGAATCGCGCGCGCGCGGCGGTTGCCCTCGATTTCAACCGGATCGGTCGAGTCGCGCTGACCGGCGGTATCAATCAGACGCAACGGCAGACCGCGAACATTGCACGATGCCTCGATCAGGTCGCGCGTTGTGCCGGGCGTCGGCGCCACGATGGCGCGATCTTCGCGGAGAAGCGCGTTGAGCAGACTCGATTTGCCCACGTTCGGTTCGCCCACGATCACGGTCAGCGCGCCTTCCTGCAAAATACGGCCCAAGGGCGCGGTGCGAAGAAGCTGGCTGATCTGTGCGTGAATTTTTTCCACCCGCGCTAAAAATTCAGGGCCAATGCGCGGCTCGATCCCCTCCTCCGCGAAGTCGAGGCTCGCCTCGAGATGACTGAGAAGATCGACCAACTCGCGACGCACGCCTTCCAATGCGTGACCGAGTTTACCCTCTTTCATCGCGCGGGCGCTCGCGAGGGCACGTTCCGTCGGAGCGTAGAGCAGGTCGAGCAAGCCTTCCGCTTGTGTGAGAGAAAGCTTGTCGTTCAAAAAAGCGCGTTGGGTAAATTCACCGGGACGCGCCGTCCGTGCTCCAAGTTCCAGGCAGGCACGCAGGATATTTTCCACGATGTGCGGATTACCGTGGCACGAAATTTCGACGGTGTCCTCACCCGTGTAGGAATGAGGCGTCTGCCAGAAAGTGAGCACGACATCATCCAGCGTCTGGTCTTGATGGGTGAGTGTGCGATAGGCGGCTTGCCCCGGTTTCCAATCGAAGGCAGTCGCGCCATTTTTCGTGATGAGCTTTTCGATGATCGTGCGGCTCTCTGATCCGCTCAGACGAATGACGGCCAAGGCCGCCACGCCGGGGGGCGTGCTCAGCGCGACAATCGTATCGCTGGATGCGACGGGCTGTGCCGTGAGTTCAATTTTTGGATCAGCGTGCATGATATATAAAAAGAATTGTCATCCTTCGGTAGCCGCGGCAGCAAGCCGCGCCCTGAGCGAAGTCGAAGGGGTTGTCGAAGGATCAGTTTCCACTGGGTTTTTGAAAATCTTTCGGGGGCTGATCCTTCGACAAGCTCAGGATGACGGATTGCTAAAATTTAAAATCGACCACGACTTTCGTGCAGCGTTCGCACAATTCGGGATGTGATTCGTCACTGCCGAGTTTGTCGTAATATTTCCAGCAGCGGATGCATTTTTTCATGCCGTGGTCTTCCGCGCGGGTGACGGTGATTGTTTCTTCGCCTCCGGTTGGTTTGATGATGACCTTGGAGACGATGAAGAGTTCTTCGAGGACGGAGGACTGAACTGATCCTTCGACAAGCTCAGGATGACGGGTTGTGATTTCGACGCGGGCTTCGAGGCTTTTGCCGATGATTTTATCACGGCGGGCAATTTCGAGTTTTTCGTTCACACGAGAACGAGTTTTAAGCACGCCTGTCCAATGAATGTTTTTTTCCGGTGGCCATGCTTCAGATAATATTTCCGACGATGCCCACTGCGGAAAATTGTCAGCGTGAACTGAGGTCTCGTGATTCGCAAATCGCCAAGTTTCTTCTGCTGTGAATGGAATGATCGGCGAAAGAAGCTTTGTAAGACCATTAAGAATAATGCTCATGATGGTCTGTGCTGAACGTCGTGATATTCCATCTTTGGCATCGCAATACATCCTGTCTTTTAACACGTCAACATAGAGAGACGAGAGTTCAATGGCGCAAAAACGATTGATTGACTGATAAACCTGCGAAAACTGATAGATATGATAATTTCTTAATACGTCGCGTACTAGATCGTCAAAACGAACCCACATGTAAAGATCCAACTCGGTCCAGTCTTTGCGTTCAACAGCATCCGTCTTCGGATCAAAGTCGGCGAGGTTGCCGAGGAGGATGCGGAGGGTGTTGCGGATGGAGCGGTAGGTGTCGGCGACGCGGGCGAAGATGTCGGTGGAGAACGGGATGTCGTCCTGATAATCCTGGCTGGCGACCCAGAGACGCAGGACATCGGCGCCGTGTTCGTTGACGAGGCTCATCAGGTCGATCGGTTTCTGGTAGCCGGTGCCCGACTTGGAAAGTTTCTTGCCCTCGATATCGACGACGAAGCCGTTGGTGAGGACGGCTTTGTAGGGAGCCTGTCCATTGGCGGCGACCGACGTAAGCAGCGACGACTGGAACCAGCCGCGATGCTGGTCGCTTCCTTCAAGATAAAGATCGGCGGGAAAATGGAGGCCGTCACGCTTGGGGAGAACCGCCGCCCAGCTCGTGCCGGAATCGATCCAGACATCGAGCGTGTCGCGGCCCTTCTTGAGACCCGCCGGCAGATCGAGCGCCTTGGCGAGT
>JABDGH010000075.1 GCA_013286145.1 Verrucomicrobiota bacterium | reverse complement strand
AGGACGCCACGATGGAACACCGGTTTGCGCGACTTGAGCGCCTTGCGACGTTTTGCCAATTCACGCGCGGGCACATCAAGAGTCAGCAAGCGGGCGCGGGCATCAATCGTAATCGTGTCGCCATTTTTCACCAACGCGAGCGGGCCGCCCAGGTGCGCCTCGGGTGAGATATGTCCCACCACAAAACCGTGCGTACCGCCGGAGAACCGCCCATCGGTGATCAGCGCCACTTCTTTGCCCAGGCCGCGCCCCATGATCGCCGAGGTTGGCGCGAGCATCTCGCGCATACCGGGGCCGCCCTTGGGCCCCTCATAACGAATTACGATCACGTTGCCCTTCTTGATCTTGCCGCCGAGAATCGCCTGCAGTGTCGCCTCCTCGGAATCGAACACGCGCGCCGGGCCGCTGAAACGCTCGCCCTCCTTGCCCGAAATTTTCGCCACGCCGCCCAATGGCGCGAGGTTACCATACATGATGACGAGATGGCTCGTCGGCTTGATGGGGTTGTCGAAGCCGCGAATAACATCCTGACCCGCCGGGTAAGGTTTCACATCGCGTAAATTTTCCGCCACGGTCTGGCCGGTCACGGTCAGGCAATCGCCGTGGAGCAATCCCCGGTCGAGAAGCATCTTCATCAGCGGTGTCAGGCCACCGATTCCGACCAGCGCGGCCATCACGTACTTGCCGCTCGGCTTGAGATCGGCCAGCACCGGCACCCGTTTGCCAATCCGCGTAAAATCGTCGAGCGACAACTTCACGCCCGCCGCATGGGCGATGGCCAGCAGATGCAGCACCGCGTTGGTCGAACCTCCCAGGGCAACCACCACCGTGATCGCATTTTCAAACGCCTTGCGCGTCATGATGTCGAGCGGACGGATGCTGAGATCGAGCAGACGATGCACGGCCGCGCCCGCGCGCGATGCATCTTCCTTTTTCGCCGTCGAAATCGCGTTTTGCGCTGAACTGTTCGGCAGGCTCATGCCGAGCGCTTCGATGGCGCACGCCATCGTGTTGGCGGTGTACATGCCTCCGCACGAACCCGCTCCCGGAATCGCGCATGCCTCGAGCGATGCAAGATCCTCACCACTCATTTTGCCTTGCGCGTGTGCGCCCACTGCCTCGAACACTGACACGATATCGACATCACGTTTCTGAAAGCAACCGGGCAAAATCGTGCCGCCATAAACAAATACCGCAGGCCGGTTCAGCCGCGCCATGGCAATGAGACAGCCCGGCATATTCTTGTCGCAACCGCCGATGGCCACGAGACCGTCGAACAGTTCGCAACCCACCACGGTCTCAATCGAATCGGCGATCACTTCACGCGACACGAGCGAATATTTCATTCCCTGCGTCCCCATCGAGATGCCATCGGAAATGGTGATCGTATTGAAAATAAGCGGCTTGCTTCCCGCCTTGGCCACACCTTCCGCCGACGCGATGGCGAGTTTGTCGATATGCGCGTTGCACGGCGTCACCTGGCTCCAGGTCGAGGCTACGCCGATCTGCGATTTTTGAAAATCGCCTCGCTCGAATCCAACCGCGTGGAGCATGGCGCGACTCGGCGCGCGCTCCGGTGCTTCAACCAGCGGCCCCGACCAGTGACGATGCAATGATTTGCGGGACTTGGTGTTTTTCTTGGACGTTTTCATGAGCCCATCAGCCTACGAAACAACCCGCCTCCAAAAAAGAGAAATTGTAATTCACCTCCCCGAACCAGAGTGAGCCTGTCTATCTATTCCCACGATTCTCTCCCCGTCATCCTGAGCTTGTCGAAGGATCAGCTTCCGGCAAGTTAACGCGTAAGTGAAAGATTATTCGGTCTACATTCTGTCCAATTCCGCCGCCATCCTTTACATCGGCATCACCAGCGATTTGACGAACCGATTGGCCCAACACCGGGATCATCCTGACCCTGATGGCTTCGCCAGTCGTTATAATCTGCATCGCTTGGTTTTTGTTGAGACCTACCCGACGGCACATCAGGCGATTGCCCGTGAAAAACAACTCAAGGGCTGGACACGCGCTAAAAAGTTGACCCTCATTCGAGCACAAAATCCGGAATGGCGCGATTTATCGGTAGATTACATGCCTCCGCCAAATTCCATACTTTCCGGGAGCTGATCCTTCGACAAGCTCAGGATGACAGGCTTGTTAGATGCAAGCTAATCCGTCAACTCGACATTCCAATAGGCGAGATCGACGAAATGTTTCCATGAATCGTCGTGCGCCTTGCTGAACTGGAGATGGAGCATCGGTCGCCACTTGGGCCGTTTCGGTCGATGGAGCAATTTCATCCCCGCCTCGACCGGTGTACGATTGCCCTTGCGGCTGTTGCACGGCACACACGAGCAAACGATATTTTCCCACGACGTCTCGCCCCCGCGATCGCGCGGAATGACGTGATCGAGATTGAGATCCTTGCGGTCAAATTTCTCTCCGCAATACTGGCAGGTGTTGTGATCGCGCTCGAAAATGTTATGCCGCGTGAACTTCACTTCCTTTTTCGGCATCCGGTCAAAAAAGAGAAGCAGGATCACCTTGGGCACACGGATTTTGAACGAAACTGTGTTGACCACGTCGCTGCCTTCGTAGCCGTGCGAAAAACTGAACCATTGGTCGAACGTCATCGTCTGGAACGAGCCGCTCTCCGCCTCGACCACCTGAGCGTGGCCCTGGTAGAGAAGCATGAACGCGCGCTTGACGCTGCAAATGTTGACGGCCTGCCAGAGACGATTGAGCACGAGGACATTTTGACTCAGGATCGCTTCCATGGATCCCTTTCAGCATCGAGGAGCGAATGGCTCCCGGCAAATGGCACGTGGTGTTGTCACGTTGCGGTGATTTCGTAGCAGAGCCGTCTCCCCATGTCAATCCGCACCGCGTTACGTTTGGTCGACAAAATACTTAAAAAATCGTCATCCCGAGCTTGTCGAGGGATCAGACACGTTTTCAAGTACTCCAAAGACTGGAGAATCACAAAAAGTTAACCAAATCCAAGCCGTTCAACGTATCAGCTATCCTTTACGTGTCTGATCCCTCGACAAGCTCGGGATGACCTCGTGGTTTTACTGTCCCGGTGCCGGATTCGCAGGCGTGGGATTCTGCGGTAACGGCGTCTCCTGTTCTGGACTCTGTGCCGGGGCCTTCTTGTGAAAAAACTTATCGAGTTGCTTGGTGATTACATTCTGGAGTTGCGTGTTCTGCATCAGCAATCGCGTCGCGAGATCCGTCTTAGGATTCGAGGTCGTGCCGGTCACATGAAACGCAATCGAGCCGCTGCCGTCCTGTTGCTGCACGAACGATGCGGCGATTTCCTTCGGCATTTTACCTATCGTATCGCGTGAAAGAACCAGCACCAGGGTCGCATCAAGGCCACCATCAAAATTGACGATACCGTCACCGGTCAGCTTGAAAATCGGCGACTCGACCTGAAGCCCCGTAAATTTTGTCTGCCTGTTCTCAACCACGAAATGCGTCTGTGCCTTGGTAATCACCGGCGCATTTAATTCCTTCACGCGGAGGATGCTCGACAAATCCTCCAGGATTTTCACGCCCTCGAGTTTGCCGTTGGCCACTTGTGCATCACCTTCGCCCTTGAAATCGCCCGTCTCAATGCCGCGCCATTTGCTTTGCAGATCAAGCGCCCCGCTCAACTTCAATGACGAATTCAACGCGCTCATAATCTGCGCCAAATCAAAACCTTTTCCACTCAGGTCAAGGATTGACGGCCCAGAGGTTCCCAACAGATAACCACCCGTTACGCGTCCATCAAAAGCCGAAGCCTCGAACGGTTTCGCTTCGAGCGAGCCAGTTCGATAAGCGAAGGACGATGAAAAATTTTTCGCCTTCAACCCCGACGGCAAAATCAAGTCCGTCACGCTCAGCGTCCCCGTCACATCTTTCCCCTCGTAATAAGCCGCCGTGTTCGCCTCGGTATTCACACCCTGCAAACTAATCGTCGTCGCGCCCGATTCATCCTGCACCGAAACGGCGCCGTCGTTGATCTTCGCCTGATCCAACACGAACTGGAATGGCATGGAGGCGGGTTTGACCGTGCTGACAGCCGCAGTCCCTGTGTGGTTTGCGCCTGGACTCGTCGTGCTTGTTCCGGTTGCACCTGTTCCCGGCGCGCTTATTTCCGCAGTATTTATTTCTACAGGGCTTTCGCTCGTCGCTGGTGTTGCAGGTGGCGTCGCTTTTTTCGTCAATATGATCTGCGGTTTATCGAGCGTCACTCCGGTCAGCTTCAACTGGCGATGGAACAATTCTTTCCACGCGTAAGTGCAATTCACATTCTCCACCTTTACCAGCAACGCGCCTTGACCGCCCACGCGACTCGGATCGATCTGCGTCACGAGACCCTGCAATTTCACGCCCTCAAAAATATTGAAATCGACCGTTTGCACCTGCACCGTGCCGCCGAGACTCTGCCCGGCACGCGCCTCGATCTCATGCTTGAAAGTTTCGGAATGGATGTAGGTATTGAGCCACATCGCCCCGACGGCTATAGCTAGGACAGCCAGCACCATGACAACCGCGACCGATATGATCATCCAACGAAGAGCGCGCATAATTTCCAACCTACCGCACCGCCCGACCCGGAGCCAATCTTGAATCGCGTCTGCATCATCATCAACCCGGCGGCTCGAGGGACCCGTGGCCGCCTCCAGCGCCTCGAACGCATCACGGGTGACACCATTATCAAGACCACCAAAGGCCCCGGCGATGCCGAAGCCCAGGCCGAACGCGCCGTCCAACAGGGTTACGATACCATCGTCGCCGCCGGTGGCGACGGCACCATCAACGAAGTCGTCAACGGCATTGGCACAGCGTCAGTCGCCCTTGGAATTCTACCCATGGGCACGGTTAATGTTTTCGCTCTCGAACTTGGCATCCCGTTCAACCTCGAAGCTGCGTGGAAAGTCATCCGCGCCCACAAGGTTCGCGCCATCGATCTCGCCAGCGCCAACGGTCATCTTTTTGTCCAGATGGCCGGGATCGGCCTCGACGCGCAAATCGTCCAACGCAACAGCCGCCAGATCAAGAGTGTCCTTGGCCCGCTCAGCTACCTCCTCACCGCCACCAAGGTCGCCGCCGAAAAGCCACCCCGCCTGCGTGTCAGCAGCCAGGGTCATCCCACGGTGGAAGGCTCCTTTGTCCTTGTCGGCAATGGCCGTCTCTATGGCGGCCCTTTCGCGCTTTTCAACGAAGCCAATATGCAGGACGGCCTGCTCGACATCTGTGTCTTCAGGCACATGGATTACCTCGCGCTCATCCGCTACTTTCGCGGCGCGCTCTTCGGTTCGCTTTCAAAGTTCACCGATGTCCACTACTTCAAGACCCGCGATCTCCTCGTCAAAGCTGACCGCCATGTTCCCTTCGAAGCCGATGGCGAACTTGCCGGTCACGCTCCCGTCGAGTTTTCCATCCGGCGCAAAAAGCTCCGCGTCCTCGTCCCGGAATAATCAGGACACTCTGTCATCCTTCGACTGCGGTTCGGGTTGACGATGCGCTCAAACAGACTTTAGGACTCACCTTCGCTCGGGATGACAGCTTGTTCCGGAAATTCAACGACGGGAGATTACGCGTCGAGTGTTCCCTTGGCCAGGCCGATGGGAAGTGCTGCCGGTTGCTCACACTTGGTTTTCAAGGTGACAAAACGTTCAGTGGCGGCGGAGGTATGATAAGCCTCCATGATATCGACCACATGCAGCGCCAGGTCGCCATTTGACCGATGCACGCGGCCGGTACGGATGGCA
>JABDGH010000074.1 GCA_013286145.1 Verrucomicrobiota bacterium | reverse complement strand
AAATCGCTCCGCTTCGATGGCCGCAGCGCAACCGGTTCCCGCAGCCGTGACCGCCTGGCGATAAACCGAATCGGCAACATCGCCCGCTGCAAATACTCCCGGCACATTGGTACGTGTACCGCCCTTGAGCTTGAGATAGCCGCCTTCATCGGTTTCCAGAGCGCCTTTAAATACGGCCGTATTGGGCAGATGACCAATGGCGACAAAAAGGCCCGCACAATCCAGTGTGCTGGCTTCGCCCGTCTCGATATTTTTTAATTTCACGCCGGTGACCTTTTTTTGGGTAACGTCCAGCACCTCGGTCACAACGCTGTTCCAAACCATCTTGATCTTGGGATGCTTGAGCGCACGTTCCTGCATGATTGCACTGGCACGAAGATGATCCCGGCGATGGACGAGATAAACCTGCGATGCAAAACGAGTCAGATAGGTGGCTTCCTCAACGGCGGAATCACCACCGCCGACAACAACGAGAGGCTGGTTGCGGAATTGCGGCAGGGCGCCATCGCAAGTGGCACAGTAGGTGACCCCAAATTTTTCCAGCGTGTGCTCCGAATCAAGGCCAAGATTACGGTGACTCGACCCGGTCGCGACAATGACCGTTCGTGTTTCAACCGGATCTCCATCGACAATGAGTTTGAGGGGCTGCCCGGAAAAATCGACACTCTCGAGATTGCCGAATTTAATCCGTGCGCCAAAGCGTTCGGCCTGTTTTTGCAGGTTCTGCATCAACTCAAAACCATCGATGCCCTCGGGGAAGCCGGGGAAATTTTCCACGATGCTCGTGGTCGTAAGCAGGCCGCCCGGCTGGGTGCCGGTCAAGACCAAGGGTGAAAGGTTCGCGCGCGCCGTGTAGATCGCAGCAGTGAGTCCGGCGCAGCCGGTGCCGATTATGACAACTTGTTCCATGGGAGAAATACCATGCCACGGGTTTGGCGCTTGTCGAACTCCCGCAAGCAGGAATAATCAGGGGCATGAGTGAATCGCCCAAGGACAAATTTGAAGAATTATTCCGGATGCAACAGTCGCTGAACGAGCGCATCGGTGTGCGTACCAGCGGCATGAGCGAGGAGGAACAGACGAAATGGCTCCTCAATTACACGCGGGCGATGAACCAGGAACTCGCGGAACTGACCGATAGCGTGCCGTGGAAATGGTGGGCAAAATACCAAAAATTCGACGCCCAGAATGCCAAGGTGGAAGTGGTCGATCTTTTCCATTTTCTTATTTCAATGGCACAGGTACTGGGCATGTCGGCCGATGATGTCTTCACCGCTTATCTGAAGAAAAATGAGGTGAACTTCAAACGACAAGACTCGGGCTATACGACCAAGGATGCCGAGGATTCACGCCATATTTAGCCGTCCTGGCAGCACAACTCACCGCTAGTAAATAGCAACCGGTCGTTAGCGCAGCTTCAGCCTTTATTGCATCATGAGGATATGTCACCCACTTCCGGTTTGCACGACCATCGCCTTCCCATGACTTCGACTCCCTGGCGTCGCCTTGTTTATATCCTTTTGGCCCTTGGCGTCCTTCCCGTCATTGGCATTTTGATCTGGCAGGGTATTACCTCGCATGGCGCTCCTGATCCGACTTTGCCCAACACCAGCCATCTGGCAGCAAGCCTGGATATCGCCGTTCTCGTCTTCCGCGAAGGCTTGGAAAGTATCCTCGTTCTCGCCGCCATCACCGCTGGGCTTTCCCAGAAAAGTAAGGACAGGGATTATTCCACGCCCATTTTCCTCGGGGCTGCCGGAGGTTTTCTGGCCACGCTGATCACCTGGTTCATCGTCAGGGGCATCGTTCAAGACATCAGCCAAATGGTTTCGATGCTCGTTCTGCAAGCCATCACCGGGCTGATCGCTGTGGTCGTTCTTCTCATCGTGATGAACTGGTTTTTCCACAAGATCTACTGGGGCGGCTGGATCATCGTGCATAACCGCCGTAAGAAAGAACTTCTGGCCTCCGCTGAGACCGGCACCTCACCCGGCTTTCTCTACTGGGGTCTTATCCTCCTGGGCCTTTCATCAGTTTATCGAGAGGGCTTTGAAGTGGTGCTGTTTCTCCAGAGCTACTACCTGAAACTCGGCGGGATGACCGTTCTCTACGGATCGCTCATTGGCCTGGTACTTACGGTGATTGTCGCGGTGATAACATTCTGGGCCCATCACCGCATGCCCTATCGCAAGATGCTGATCTTTACCGGCATCATGCTCGGTTTTGTGCTCCTGGTCATGGTGGGCGAGGAAGCTTACGAGATGCAACAGGCCGGATGGCTCCCGACCACGACGATCCATTCACTTGAAGCCTACCTTCCCGATTGGACCGGAGTCTGGTTCTCCCTCTTCCCGACTGTCGAAACGATTGTGGCACAGGTGATCGCCGCCCTGCTCGTCGTCGGTTCCTACTTCATCTCCGGACGCGTGATGGCACATCATGCAGTGGAAGAAGACGTTTCCTAAAGTACGCGTCCCTTGTTAAAAGCAAAACGGCGATCCCTTGCGAGGATCGCCGTTTGCTTGTTTAAGTTACGCGAGAATTATTTCCCGGAATCTTTCTTTTCGGCCTTGGGAGCCTTTTCCTTTTTGTCAGGCTTCGCGACCTTTTCGGTCTTTTCGGCTTTGTCTTCAGTCTGGGGAGCGGGTGGCGCCTCGACTTCCAGGACGTAATCGACCCATTCCAGAAAGGCGATGGGGGCGGAATCAGATTGGCGCGGCCCGAGCTTGATGATGCGGGTATAGCCGCCTTTGCGATCCTTGAAGCCGGGTGCGACTTCCTTGAAAAGCTTGGTCACGACATCCTTCTGCCCAATTTTAGCGACAGCAAGACGGTGGTGATGAAGTGTGCCGCCCTTTCCGAGCGTCACGAGCTTTTCGGCCAGGGGCCGGGCAGCCTTGGCTTTGGCCAGGGTGGTTTTGACGCGCTTGTGCAGGATCAGGCTGGCCACGATATTGGCCAGCATGGCATCGCGATGCTGCGAAGTGCGTCCGAGTTTACGAGTTTTTTTCTGGTGGCGCATGGCGGTTAGTCAGCTTTGCCTTCATTGGCAATCACGTCGACGAGTCCGGGTTCGATTTTCATGCCCAGGCTGAGGCCGAGGTTCTGGAGCTTGTCCTTGATTTCGTTGAGGGATTTCTTGCCGAAATTACGGTACTTGAGCATTTCAGCTTCGCTCTTCATGGCCAATTGACCGACCGAGGTGATGTTGGCGTTGTTGAGACAGTTGGCCGCGCGGACGGAAAGCTCGATTTCATTGACGCTCATGTTGAGGAGCTTCTTGAGCTTGCTGTTTTCCTGGCTGACCTGCGGCTGGCTTTCCTCAAATTCGATGACTTCCTTGTCGAAGTCGGCGAAGAGATCGAGGTGATGGCGCAGGATGGCGGAGGCCTGGAGCAACGCTTCGTCGGGCGTGAGTCGGCCATCGGTCCACATTTCAAGAATGAGCTTGTCGTAATCGGTGCGCTGACCCACGCGGGTATTTTCGACCGAGTACTTAACTTTGCGGACGGGGGAGAAGAGGGAGTCAATCGCGATGACCCCGATCGATTGATCGGCATGCTTGTTAAACTCGGCGCTGGCGTAGCCGCGACCGACTTTGACTTCCAACTCGGCTTCAAAGCGATGCTTCTTGTCGAGCGTGGCAATGACTTGGTCGGGATTAAGAACTTCAACACCGGCGTCGAGCTTGATATCGCCTGCGGTGATAGGGCCTTCCTTGGTCACATTCAGGAACAGGACGCGGGAATCGCGATTCGGGAGCTTGAAAAGGACTTTTTTGAGATTGAGAACGATATCGGTGACATCTTCCACTACATGGGGAAGCGTGCCGAACTCGTGCACGGCACCTTCGAGCTTGATGCTCGCGATGGCGGCGCCTTCCAGTGAGGAAAGGAGTACGCGGCGCAGGGAGTTGCCGAGGGTGTGACCGTAGCCGGCTTCAAAAGGTTCGGCGACGAACTTGGCGTAATTGCCTTTGGAAACAGTTTCGTCTTTAGCCAGACGATTGGGCATTTCAAAACGACCGAGGCGGATGGGCATGTAATTTCTCCTTGGCTGGGTTTCCCGAATGCGTGATATGCCATCGCGACACCGGACCAACAACCAAATAGCGGTGTTTATTCTGCTGCTGTCGTTTTCCGCACCGCCGGTCGGAAAAAAACAGGCGATCCCGCATCAGCGCGGAACCGCAAAAATTCTTTTATCGGGAATAGAGTTCGATGATCAACTGTTCGTTGACGATCGGCGCGATTTCCTCGCGAGTCGGGATGCGTTTGACTTCACCCTTGAAATTATCCTTGTCGAGCAGGAGCCAGTCGGGAACGGCAGTGATCTGCGTGGCGTTCAAGCCGCGTGTGCCCAATTGGCGGGAGACGGCGTTGCTACGCACTTCAATGACATCACCGATCTTGGTGTTGTAGCTGGGAATGCTGACCCGGCGACCATTGACGTTGATGTGGCCGTGATTGACCATTTGACGCGCCGAGCGGCGCGAATTGGCCAAGCCGAGGCGAAACACGATATTGTCGAGCCGGGTTTCCAAAAGTTGCAAAAGGGTCTCACCCGTGATACCGCGACGACGCAGGGCGGTCTCGAAATAACGGCGGAACTGGCGTTCGAGCAGGCCATACATGATGCGAAGCTTCTGCTTCTCCCCGAGCGCAATGGCATATTCCGACTGCTTGCGACGACCTTTGTCGCCATGCATGCCGGGCGGATAATTACGACGTTCGAGTGCCTTGTGAGGGCCGAAAAGAGCGACGCCGTAGCGACGGCTTTTCTTGGTGCGGGGTCCAGTATAACGAGCCATGAGAGTAGAAGAGGTTAGGTGATGAAATTAAACGCGGCGCTGCTTGCGGGGACGGCAGCCGTTATGCGGAACGGGCGTGACGTCGGTGATGGAGGTAACTTCAAGGCCGATGGCCTGAAGCGCGCGAATGGCCGATTCGCGACCCGTGCCGGGGCCCTTGACGCGGACGGAAACTTCCTTGAGTCCATGCCCCATGGCCTGGCGGGAAGCATCCTGCGCAACGACCTGGGCGACATAAGCAGTCGATTTCTTGGAACCGCGAAAACCACATTTGCCAGCAGACGACCAACCGATGACGTTGCCGGTCATGTCGGTAATGGAGACGATGGTGTTATTAAATGTGGCCGAAATATGGGCGATGCCCGTAAAAATGTTCTTACTGCCCTTGGCCTTGACGATCTTGGGCTTTTCCATGTCGTTCGGGTCAAGCGAAAGACTGGTCGAAATCTGCTCAGCAGGTTTTTTATCCGCGGCGGAATCAGCGCCTTTTTTGTCGCCGCCCGACTTTTTTTCACCGGCGGGTTTCTTTGCGGCTGCGGGCTTTTTTTCCACTGCCGGTTTGGCAGGAGCTTCAGCAGCGGGAGTTTTTGGAGTTTCGTCGGCCATGAGATTAAGAAATAAGAATTAAACTTTGCCAGCCTTGGCGTCTTTGTTGCGTTGCACACCGACGGTCTTGCGAGGTCCTTTGCGGGTGCGGGCGTTGGTGCCGGTGCGCTGGCCACGGACGGGAAGACCCCGGCGATGACGGATGCCACGGTAGCAATTGATGGCCTGGAGGCGCTTGAGATTCTGCTGCAATTCGCGGCGCAGGTCTCCTTCGATGATGTATTTGTTTTCCTGGATGATCTGGATGATGCGGTTGAGCTGCTGATCGCTCAGGGTTTTGGCGCGAACATTAGGGCTGATTTCAGCCTGTTCGAGGATGAGCTTGGCGCGGGTTGGGCCAATGCCGTAGATGTAAGGAAGAGCGGCTTCAATCCGCTTTTCACCAGGAATATCGATACCAAGGAGGCGTGGCATAAAAAGTTATAAGGAGGAGTGGGATTAACCCTGGCGCTGCTTGAGGCGGGGGTTTTTCTTGTTGATGATATAGACGCGACCCTTCCGGCGGACGACCTGACAGTCCGAGGTGCGGCGTTTAACAGAGGCGCGAACTTTCATATTTTTGGCTTTAAAATGGGTGATTGCGACCTCTGGCGACAGAGGCAGG
>JABDGH010000073.1 GCA_013286145.1 Verrucomicrobiota bacterium | reverse complement strand
CTACCAACGGCGAGGGAAACGCTTGGCGATCCCCTCGAGAATTTCCTGCGGCAGGGCCATCTCCTCCGGCCAGCCGCGAGTGTAACCTTCGCCTGAAAGCTTCTGCGTCGCATCGAACCCGATGTGCGAACCGATATTCGGCAGGGTGGGCGCATGGTCGAGGCTGTCGCATGGCCCCTTGGTCATGATGCTGTCGCGCTGAGGATCAATGTTCGCGCAGAGATGGAAAAGAACGTCGCTGGTGTCGTGGACGTTTACGTGTGAATCCACCACGACGATGATCTTGGTGAACATCATCTGCCCCATGCCCCACAAGCCATGCATGA
The DNA here is from genome assembly GCA_013286145.1 of Verrucomicrobiota bacterium. Taxonomy (GTDB): domain Bacteria; phylum Verrucomicrobiota; class Verrucomicrobiia; order Methylacidiphilales; family UBA1321; genus JABDGH01. The sequence goes on along the minus strand of JABDGH010000073.1, from coordinate 5,746 downwards.
TTTTGTAGGCCTGGTAGGGGTACTGCTTTTTAATGCTGACGAAAACAAGGTTGTGAAAAACGCCCTCGGCGGGTAACGCCATATCGACGATCTCCGGGAAATTCATTTTGAAGATGGGTAGAAAAAGTCGCACGCTCGCCTGCCCCATGTAGAGATCCTCCATCGGCGGCTTGCCCACAATCGTCGCGGGATAAATCGCGTCACGACGGTGTGTGATGCAGGTGACATGGAAGACCGGATAGTTATCGACCGGCGTATAAAAGCCGGTGTGGTCGCCGAAGGGGCCTTCCGCGCGTAGAGGTTCCTTCGGGTCAATGTAACCCTCGATAACAAAATCGGAGTGGGCCGGAACTTCGAGATCGATGGTTTCGCATTTGACGAGAGGCACCGATTTTTTGCGGAGAAACCCAGCCAACAGGATTTCATCAAGTCCGTCGGGCATGGGAGCCATCGCGCAGAAAGGCATGACCGGATCGCCACCGAGGCAAACGGCAACCGGCATACGCTCGCCAGTTTCGTAGTAGCGCTTGCCGTGTCGAGCAGCGACCTTGTGCATTTGCCAGTGCATCCCGGTGGTGCGTCCGTCGAAAATCTGCATGCGGTACATGCCAATGTTGCGATCCTTCGTGTCGGGATCCTGCGTATAGACCGTGGGCAAAGTGACGAATGCTCCACCATCCTGCGGCCAGCATTTCAAGATGGGCATCGAGGTAAGATCAAAATCGGGTGAGGCTCCCTGGTCAAAGCGCACGATGACATCCTTGCAGGGGCCGGTACGGACGTGCGCCGGACGCGCGTGGATAACGTCGATGCCTTCGCGCAACAACGTCCAGGCTTCACTCAACGAGCGGGGTGGTTTGACCTTGAGCAGAAAGGCGATTTGATCCGCCACTTCATCCACATGCTCGACTTCCAGGGCCATGGCCATGCGTCGCTCGGAACCAAAAGCGTTGATGAGCACCGGGAAAGCGGAAATTTTTCCATTGGGCAGAAGCGGTTTCTCGATCAGAAGAGCCTTGCCTCCTCCGGGGGATTTCATTTCGCGATTGGCCAGGGCGGTGATTTCAAGTTCGGTGCAGATCGGTTCGGTGATTCGGATCAACTCGCCGGAGTTTTCCAGTTTGCTTGCAAATTCGCGCATGGAAGTGAATGCCATGTTGCGAATCTAACTAAAAAAACGGCAGGGTCGCGTCAAAAAAGTTTTATCTCCAGTTGCGGGCAGGGGTTGGCATCGGGCGCAGACATGCTTAAAAATAGACATGGGCACGACGCGCTTATATCTCACGACGACCGTGGAGGAGCAATGGCGCTCCCTGGTTGGGCCGTGGCTGAAAGAACAGGCGGGCGTGGCGTGGAAAAATCCCAAGCCGACTGTGGTGCTGACGCCAAGCCGTGCAGAAAGCTTTTATTTGCGAAGTCGGCTGGTGGAAGAAAACATCCCATTCCTCGGTCTTCGTTTTGGGACACCCAGCGATGCGCGTAAATTTTTGCTCGGAGAGTTGTCATCCGAAGTCGCGTCAGCCTCGCAGTCCGATTTGCGACTGCTGGCGCGTTGCTGCGCCGAAAAGCTTCTGCAAGCCAGGAAAGTGCCCGATCACGCAACATTGACCAGCGTCGCGCAGGAACCGGGAGCTTTCCTTCGCGCTTACGACCTTTTAATTGGGGCCGGATGGGATCCCGCAAAGGAAGGTCCGGTTTATGGGCGACTGCTCGCAAAGGAGTTAACGCGCGAATTGAAGAATTCAAGAATCGCGACCCAGGCGGGTTTACATCGCCACTTACTCAAACAAGGTTCCGTACAAAAGGAACCACTCGTGGCAAAGCTGCTCGTGGTTGGATTTAACGCGACGCATTGGCCGCTTTGGGATTTGCTGAGAGCGGTCGTCTCATCGGCGGAACAGGCGACAATTTCGTTATCTGCCCCGCGATTTTTTGGCGAAAAAGTTGATCAGCTCTGGATTAGTTCGTGGGAAGAAGTGGCCGAAGTTTCAACAGAAATTCCGCAGGATGCTAATGAGCCAAATAAAGAGAGCAAATTCGCGGAATTGATTGCTTCTTATGAACGCGGCATATCCAGCACGGCGACTGAGTCTGACCTTACTTTTCTTGTCACACCTGATCTGGCCTCCCAGGTTCACGCGATTGTCTTGAAAATCGTTGATTATTTAAAACGAGATTCATGCACACGGCTCGGCATTGTCTTTCCAGAGGCTAACGCACTTGCCTTGGGGATTGCGGAACAGTTGGTATCCTTGGGCATACCGCTTGACGATGGAACGGGTTCGATTCAACCGGGACTGTTCGAACGACGTTTCTGGCAGACGTGGCTCACCCTGCAAGCGGAGCCTTCCGTGCAAAAACTCACTCAGTGGGTATGCGCTTGCGAGGCGCAAGGCAAGCCTTGTGGGATTGAGGACGCGAAACTTTCAGCACGAGATCTAGCCGACGTTCTGGAAAACGCCTTGAGTGAATCGTTGGTCGATGACTTGAATTTTTTGTCACTCCATCTTGAGGAGACTTCTTCCCGCAGCCGGGAGAAGGCGGTCGCAGATTTTTTACGTAAGAGGATTCAGTTACCAGAGACGGCTCTCTTCTCCGAATTTCTGAGCAAGACCCGGGAGGCTCTTGGTATGCTTCAGTGGGATGAGCATCTTAGTTGGTTGCAGGCCAATTTGCCCACGTGGTTGCTGAAAAGTGACCAACTTTTTTCGCGACGAACTTTTCTTGAATGGCTGAAAGAGGCGACGAATTCACAGGAGCGAACGCGAGGCAGGGAGGGAAATCACTTTTACGGGAAAGTGCATCTTCTCATTTATGCACAGATGACCGGTCAGATGTGGAGCCATCTTATCCTGACTGGCCTGAATGAAGGCGTCTGGCCGCGTCCTTTTGAGGAGGGAGCTTTTGGCTCGCGGCATGAATTGGCAGCACTCAATCAGCAGTCCCGTTCTCTAAACCGCATCGGTATCGAACAGGGCGCGCAAGGAGTCGGGCATGAAGTTGTGAAGATGAATCAGGGCTATTGCCTCCTCGCATTGGAAAAGCAGGATCTCGCTCTGCGTGATTTATGCGCATCGGTGGAAGGAACCACCGATGCGGTGTGCCTGACAGCCATGACGAGCGATGCAGGACGCAGTCTTCTTCCATCCGATTTTTTCAATCACGCTTATCTGGCTAAAACGGGACAGGTCTTGGATGAAGCGCCCCTTCGAAGCCTGGCGACAGCGACATCGGAATGGTGCCAGCAACACGAGAAATTATTAAATCAGCCTATCTCACAAGCGATCTCTTCACCAACAATCGCAGCAACCCGTAATGCCTGTGAGGCCCGTCGCAACGTCTCGAAATCTTTCGGTCCTTACGAATTCGCTTTCGCACAACCTCCGGTTCAGCCGATTCAACTTTCATGTAAAACATGGGAAACAGCGTGGAATCATCCCGCGTTAATCTGGTTGGAACATATAGTGGGCGTATCGTCATGGCCCGAAGGCACGTTAAGTTGGCCGCGAGCTGTCGGAACATGGGTTCATCGTTGGCTCAAAACGGCCTTGCGCCTATGTGACGAACGAAATTCTGCGCAAGATTTTCTACTCTTGTTGCGAGAAGCGGCAGACCGGGAGGTGGTGCGAGTCCAAAACCGTGCGCATGCAGTTGGCATGGAATTGTATCCGTGGTGGGATCAGGTGTGCGGGCAGGCGAAGTCGATTGCTTTCGGCCTGGGCCAGACACTCGCTCCCCATTTGCAGCACAAGAGGCTTCTCTCTGAATTCACCTTGCCGGAAAATATCAAGGTGGCATTGCCGGGAAGCGAACATGCCGATTTCGCATTAACGGGACGGATCGACTTGCTCCTTGTTGAGTCAGGCACAAAACCAGTGGATGCAAAGCGTGGCGATTTTTCCGACTGTTCCTGTTGGGTGATCGATTTCAAGACCGGTTCGGCCCAAAAGCTAAGCCCTAAAATGCTGGAAAAAGGAAAGGGGCTTCAGCCGCTTCTTTATGCGCTGGCCATCCATGCGCGCGGTGCCCGCACTGTCTCCATTTCCCTGAGCACTTTCGATGCGCCCTTGAAGTCCCAGATGGATTTGGAAGATGCACTGGAAATCACTCCGCTCTTTCGCTCGCTCGATATCCTCCATCGTTCCGGAATTTTCGGCATGCGCGGTGAAACTGAAAATGATTACGGCTACGCCCCGGCCTATCCGATGGCGACGCGGTTTATCCCGGGAAATATCCTCGATGCAAAATGGGCGCTCGTTCACAACTCGGCATCTTCAGAAGAGGAGAGCGAATGAATCCATTGGCCGATCAAGCGGAGCGGGATCGTTTTGTTGTCGAGCAGGAGAAGAATATCTCCGTCATCGCACCTGCCGGAGTGGGAAAGACCCATGCAATTGTCGAGCGCATCACCCATCTCGCCAGCCAGCCTGAAGCGGTGGAACGATTGCCAAGATTGATTGTCGTGACTTATTCGGTGAGGGCGGCGCAGGAAATGCAACAGCGCGCGCGCGGGGCGATTCGTGCGGCGGGTGTTTCCTCACGTGTTCATCGTGCGTTTCAACAAACGTTCTTCGGAACGATTCACAGCTATTGTGTTCGCCTGCTCGATCGATTCGGCCATTACCTGGGGCTGCCATCACCCTGTGCCTTGCTCGAGGCGGATGATGAACTATGGAATCGCTTTCTCCTTCGGGGTCTGGGGCAGGGGATTACTTCAGGATCGGACTTGCGTGATCTTTTTCATTTTTACTCCCCGGAAAAACTTTACGCGCTCGGCAAGGAAATTTCGCCCGGCGAAGAAATTAAAATACGACCAATGCCTGCATTGGAATTGCAATCATTACTCGCTTATCGTGATGACAGCCTCCATTCCGCTACAAAAAAAAGCATCACGAATGCCCAGATGGCAGTCCGACAATGGAATGAAGCGTGGGTGAGGGGAGATCATTTCCAATCGTTGCCGAAGTGTCCTGAATCTGAAAAGGCGGCCGATTTTGCGGCGGTCTGGGCTGACGCCTTTGCGCCACTGCATGATTGGCTTCGCGATACGGCGTTGGCTTTTGGACGAAACGTGGCCAATGCCTACGAATCTTTTCGATTATCCGAGGCGGTCATGACTTATGACGATCAGATACGCCTTGCTCTCCGCATTCTGGATTATCCGGCAGTCCAGAAAGAATTGAAGGCCGAGCAACTAAGCGTCCTGCTCGATGAAGCGCAGGACACCGACCCGCGTCAATTTGAGATCTTGTTGCGAGTTGCCGGATTGCGAAGTGATTCACAGGACGATCAAAATTTCTGCATTGTGGGTGATTTCCAGCAGGCGATCTATGCCCCTCGATCGGATCTCACGGCTTACCGACGTGTTCATGAAGAAATTTCCGTGAAACCGCATGGCACGAGTAGTCGGTTACAGGTCACGTTTCGCTGTGATCAGGCAATCATCGAATTCGTCAACCGGTTTTTCCCCCACATCTTAAACAATGCGAATGGCCAATGTTCGTTTATCGAGTTGGTGGCGCGTCCAAACGCAAGGCCGGGGCAGGTTGTCCGATGGAAATGTCCGGATGAACCGGAACATCAGGCAGGCAAAAAAATTAAGGCTGAGATTCGCACCCGGCACGAAGCCCAATTTCTCGCGCAACAAATCAAAACACTTGGATCAGCCGGACTCGGCGCAAGTAATTGGTCAAAAATAGCGATTCTTTGTCCTCGCAAGCAATGGCTGCGGGAGATCGGACGTGAA
>JABDGH010000072.1 GCA_013286145.1 Verrucomicrobiota bacterium | reverse complement strand
CCGCCTTTGGCAATTACGTCATGCCCCTCCAGATCGGTGCCATCGACATGGCCTTCCCACGCCTCAACATGGCCAGCGTCATCCTCTTCTTTACGAGTGCAGTTCTCATGACCGCCAGCTTCTTTGTTCCCGGCGGAGCAGCCAAGTCAGGTTGGACCTCCTACACGCCGCTCGCCTCGATTTCAGACCAGCCGCAACAGGTGGTGCTCCATTTTTATAATCTGTTCAATTATATCCCGATCTGGATTACGACAGGGAATCCCGTCGCTTCAGCATACAACTTTTTGGGTATGCCTGTTTTGAGTTGGTCTGAGACCAGGCCTTTTTGGTGGCCCATGGCGCTCACCGGGCAATCGATCTGGATCATCGCGATGGCCTTCAACATCACCTCCTCGCTTTTGAGCAGCGTCAATTTCATCACCACCATCGTCCAGCTTCGCGTCAAGGGCATGGGCTGGATGCGCATGCCTTTCTTCGTCTGGACCCAGTTCGTCACCGCCTTTTTGCTCCTCCTCGCCTTTCCTCCGCTCGAGGCCGCCGCTCTCATGCAGTTGATGGATCGCTTGGCCGGGTCGAGCCTTTTCAGCCCCGGCGGACTTGTCGTGAACGGAGTTGCCTGGCACGGCGCTGGCGGCGGATCGCCCCTGCTCTGGCAGCACCTCTTCTGGTTCCTCGGCCATCCTGAAGTTTACGTGCTCGTGCTGCCCGGCCTTGGCATCATCTCCGAGATCGTCGCCAACAACGCCCGCAAACCGCTCTGGGGTTATAACCAGATGGTTTACGGCCTGCTTGTTCTCGGCTTCCTCTCCATGATCGTCTGGGCGCACCACATGTATCTCACCGGCATGGGCACCGCCGTCAGCGCCTTCTTCCAGTTGACCACGATCATCATTTCAGTGCCGACCATCCTCATCCTAAGCTCGCTCATCATCTCCCTGTGGGGTGGCTCGATCCGGTTCACCACGCCCATGCTCTGGGCCACCGCGTTCCTCCCGCTCTTCGGCATCGGCGGCCTGACTGGCATCCCTCTCGCCTTCAACGCGCCCGACACCTTCCTCCACGATTCCTATTACATCATCGCCCATTTCCATTACGTCATCGCCCCCGGCACCATGTTCGCCCTCTTCGCCGGCATCTCCTACTGGTACCCGAAAGCCACGGGCCGAATGATGAACGAAACATTGGGCAAACTCCATTTCTGGCCAACCATGATCCTCATGAACTGCATCTTCTTCCCCATGTTCCTTCAGGGCATGGCGGGCATGCATCGCCGCATGTACGACGGAGGCGCAACTTACGACCTGCTCAATAAGAACGTCATCCACTGGAACGTCTTCATCTCGGAATCAGCGTGGCTGATGGGCCTCGCGCAAATCCCCTTCATCATCAACTTCTGCTTCAGTTGGAAATATGGCCGCAAGGTCTCCGACAATCCGTGGGAAGCCACCACCGTCGAATGGTCTGCTCCCTCGCCTCCGCCCCACGGCAACTTCCTCCACACACCCGTCGTCTATCGCGGCCCCTATGAATACAGCGTGCCCGGCCACGCCACCGACTTCACCCCGCAGACCGAATTGCCCTCCAATGCCAAGCCGATTTCCATTCCCGGGCCCATGCCCGCCGAGGAACGCATCATCGGCTTCCCGCCCCTATCCTAAACTTTCATGGAAATCCCCTACACCATCACCATGCAGTCTGTAGCGGCGGTCTATGACCGCCAGGTAGCCGCCGCTGTCCCTAGCGGCGGTGCCTTCTTCGGGTGGCCCGGACAACTCGTTGTCCGGGTGGACGAAGGCCACAGGAGGCAGTCGAAAAACTAACCACGTTCTCATTCATGGAAATTCCCTACACCATCACCGCGCAGTCTGTAACGGCGATCTATGATCGCCGGGTAGCCGCCGCTGTCCCTAGCGGCGGTGCCTTCTTCGGGTGGCCCGGACAACTCGTTGTCCGGGTGGACGAAGGCCACAGGAGGCAGTCGAAAAACTAACCACTTTCTCATTCATGGAAATCCCCTACACCATCACCGCACGACCCGACACCGGCCTCTCCAACGGCAAACTCGGCATCTGGCTCTTTCTGGCTTCCGAGGTCATGCTCTTCGGAGCCCTCTTCACCTCGTATCTCTTCATGCGCATCGGTGCCGAGCCTGGAACCTGGCCCGACCACATCCAGAACGTCTGGCTCGGCCTCACCAACACCATCGTCCTCATCATCTCCAGCATCACCATGGTCTGGGCCTGGGTCGCCCTCAAGGAGCGCAAGTTCAACACCTACCGCCTCGCTCTCGGCATAACGATTCTCTGCGGCGTTGTCTTCCTTTGCATCAAGGGCGTCGAATACAACTCCAAGTTCAATCACTTCGGCGTTTTCATCAAGGCCGAGGCGATGGACAAATACCTGCCCGACCTCCAAAAAATGAATGCCTTTTACGGCGAAATTCCTTCCCAGCACGTCTTTGAAGTGCGCGGCCACCTCGAAAATGGAAAAGACACCGCCGCGACTTCCTTTGTCGTGCTTCCCGATAAAAAACCGCAATACCTCATCAATTTCTCCAAGGATAAACCGGTTGCTGCGCCCGAGGCGACAAGCGAAGAAGAGACCATCTCCATCGCCAAGGACGACGTTGAACCCGGGCGCGCAGGTTATCTTCTCCCCGCCTACGGCACCTACTACGCGATCTACTTCACCGTCACCGGACTCCACGCCCTCCACATCATCGGTGGCCTCGTCGTCATGCTCTATTTTATTGGCCCCGGCTCCGCCATGTACCGCCGCAATCCCGAACAACTCACCAACCGCATCGAAGTCACCGGCATCTTCTGGCACTTCGTCGATCTCGTCTGGATCACCGTCTTCCCCATCCTCTACCTCACTTGACCGAATAACTTTTTGAAAAATCACCCCTCAACGCTTACCCTAATGCTATCAACAATCTGTCATCCTGAGCTTGTCGAAGGATCAGCCCCCGGTAAGCCCACACTTTGGCAGTTGACCTCTCGATTCTACTCAGCAGCCTAAAACCATGAGCGCCGATTCCACCGATCATCCCGAGGAAATTCCCCACGCTCATGACCAGGCGACGGAAGTCGCCCACGCCTGGCACCATTTCCGCGAAAACGCCAAGTTCTTCGCCGGATTTTTATCGATCATCCTCCTCACGGTTTTTGCCTCCAACATCCATTTCGATCCTCCATGGAACACCGTGGTCATCCTCGTCCTCGCCGCGCTCCGCTCCGGCCTCATCGCCATTTTCCTGGCCTCCCTCTTCAAAAACTTTTCCTTCGTCTTCAGGACGCTCACCTTCACCGCCATCTTCTTGTTCTTCATGATCCTCCTCTCCATGTGGGATTCCACCTTGCCCAACGTCGGCAACCCCATCACGCTGCCCAAACTTCCTCCCCCCGCCAGCCATGTCCCTTAAATTCGTTCACCAAATCATCATCTTCGCCGGGATCGCCATCTCGCTGATTTTTGCGGCATGGTGCTTCACCGACCCAAGCGTCTCCGGTGACACCCGCTTCCTCGTCGCGGGCATCGCCTCCATTTTCGCGGCGCTTGCCCTGGTCGCCTACGAAATCTATTTTCTTAAAAAAACCCGCCGCTTGATCCTCGGCTAAAACAAATGAAACCCCGTTCCCTACTGCTATCCGGCTTAGTTGGCTTATTCACCCTAAGCTCCGCCAGCCCCCTCCTGGCCTGCGCCGCCTGCTACGGCGACACGACCGGCAGCAAAATGGGAGAGGCCGCAACCTGGGGCATCATCGCCATGACCATCATCATGTTCGCCATGCTCGGAGCCGTGGGTGCCTTCATCTGGCACCTCGCCTACCGGGCCAAACATCCTCTACCTGAAACCTCGCCATGACTTTTGCCCTCCTGATCGAATCTCTCGGGATCGCCCCGAACGCCTCCCAGCATGGCTACACCATCGACAGCATGCTCGAGATGCTCCACTGGTTCATGCTCGTCCTCTTCGTCGGCTGGGGAAGTTTCTATGCCTACACCTTGTGGCGGTTTCAGCAGAAAAAAAATCCCAGGGCAAATTACACCGGTGCGACCAGTCACTTGCCCACGAAGCTCGAAGGCGGCGTGCTCGTCCTCGAAGTCGTCCTGCTCATGGCTTTTGCCGCGCCCATCTGGGCCAACCGCGTCAATCAATTCCCCACCGGACCGGAGGTCATTCACCTGCGCGCGGTCGGTCAGCAATATCAGTGGAACTTTCAGTACAGCGGCCCGGATGGCAAGTTTGGCCGTCGCGATCCCAAGCTCGTCAGCCCCACGAACCCGCTCGGACTCGATCACAACGACCCCGATTCCTTTGATGACGTCACCACTATCGGTGAAATGAATCTACCCGTTAACCGGCCCGTCATCGTCGAGGTCATGTCCAAGGATGTTATTCACGATTTTTGCATTCCCAACATGCGCGTTGCCCAGGATGCCATTCCCGGCACCTCCATTCCGCTCTGGTTCATCCCGGTGAAAACCGGTACCTACGATGTTGTCTGCGCGCAGCTTTGCGGCAACGGCCATTCCGCCATGCGGGCGGAACTCACCGTACAGAGCGATGCCGATTACCAAAAGTGGTTCGAGGAAACATCCAAGAAGGTTGCAGCGCCAACGCCTTCTCCTGCGCCAGTCGCCACCCCGACTCAAAATCACTAGAGGCAGCGTAAAGTGCCGTCAGTGCCCAATGTCGGCACAAGGGAAAAAAGATTAAGCTGTGCGCAAAACGGTATGTCGTTCTCCATGCCGATTTTTTGCAATTCCTGACCCGCTGCGCTTCCGCGTAGGGTCTCGGTCAAATCGTTCTGCACGGAATGATAGAGTGAAATCAGGGAGTGATCCTGATCCAAAGCTTCGGCCAGCGCACCTGCGACAATCGCGTCATCCAAGCCAAATTGCCCTTCATATCCCGCACAGACGATCATCCACGGAGGGCCAAGTTCGCGCAGGCTTGCCGCGACTGCATCCAGGTTGAGTAAACTTGCCGTGACAATCGCGCGCGCGCCGAAACATGCGGCCAAGGCCTGGGTGCCGTTGGTGGTGGTCAGAATGATCCGCCGATCCTTCACGCGCTCCGCAGTGACCTCATGCGGTGAATTGCCCAAGTCAAAACCTGGAAGCGGTTTGCCACCCCGTTCACCAGCCAGCAAAGCACTTTGATTTTGTTCCTTCAGGGCTTCCGCTTCCGCCACGCTGGCGACTGGTTGCACACAAGTTGCGCCATGGGCTAACGCCGTGACGATGGTTGAAGTTGCACGGATGACGTCGATCACGGCACAGGCCGAAGTGTGCAACTGCTCCGAATTCAATGTCAGCCATTGCACGGGTAGATAACAAATCTCGAGGTCTTTCATCGTGTGTTAAATAGCTTCACAAATTTTCAACCGCGATAGAGGGCTGCGTCGATGATTGACCAGAGATGAATGATCCAACCCAGAAGAAAAAACCAGAGGATGCCCGCCATGACAAATTGGATCAACGCCATAAAGAGGCGTCCCTGCACCAGTTGACCAAGTCCGGGGATAAAGAAACTGCAGATGGCAGCGAGAACATTGCCGGTAGTTCCGGGGCCGGGATGATTCGACATATCTTCTTTTAGATCACGTCGCTTCAAAGTCAAAGCGCACCGGGGGGGCTTGAGACGGAGGCATTCTTTGGGAGAAGCTTTACTGCCATCCGCAAAATCATAAGCTCAATCCGTGCATATTTATGTGCCTGCGTTTAGCCGCCGTCGATTTCTGCGGGCGCTCGGACAAGGTGCGCTGCTGGCGGCTCTTCCCGGCCAGCTTTTGGCGGAACAGGGTGATGCGGTCACAGTTTCCATTCTTCACACGACCGATCTGCACGGTCACATCCTCCCCACTGTCGATTACGGCGACCACCCCGACTTGGGAGGACTTGCTCGCTGCATCACCCAGATTCGTCAATGGCAACGTGCCAATCCAAACTCCGTTCTTCTCGACATCGGCGATGTTTATCAGGGCACCGAAGTCGGCTGGCATTCGCGCGGCGCATTGATGATCCGTTGTCTTAACGCGCTTCGTTACGATGCATGGGTCGTTGGGAATCACGAATTCGATTGGGGCATGGAGACATTTGCCGACTGCGTGAAACTCTCCTCCATGCCGGTTCTTTCCGCTAATGCGTTGATCGAAGGTCAAGGAGTCGGGACGATTCATGAAAGCTCCAATCCATTTTCGAGACTCAAGCCGTACCTGCTCAAGGAAGTCGCCGGGTTTCGACTCGCCTTTATCGGCCTGACCACGCCAGGTCTTCCGGCCTGGCTTCCGCCGGAAAATCTCAAGGGCTTTGAAGTGCTCGATCCGGTCGAATCATTGCGAAAACTTTTACGCGAAATCACGGCCCTCAAGCCCGACGCCATCCTGCTTACCAGTCACATGGGTCTCAAGCGCGAGGACGACTTTGCTAATCAAGTAGGCACACTGACCCGTGAATTCCCGCAATTAGTCGCTTACCTCGGCGGTCACACTCACCAGAACTATTCGAGCGAACTTGTGAACAATGTTCTCTACACACAGGCTGATCATTACGGAATCTATGTGGGTAAAGTTGACCTCACCTTTGATCGCACGACACGACGATTACTCAAACGCGAAGGAGTCACGGTTCACATGGATCATCAAATCGCTCTCGATCCGCTGGTGCTCTCGA
>JABDGH010000071.1 GCA_013286145.1 Verrucomicrobiota bacterium | reverse complement strand
TCGGTTTTAGAGTCGGACGGCAGGCGCTTCATCCATGTTGACGGGGAATTGAGCGGGCCGGAACGGGCCAATATGGTGCGCTATTTGAAGTCGGAAGGCTTCATGTCCTAAGCCGCAACCAGGGAATTTAAAGCAAAAGCAGGTTCTTCGAAGCGACTTGGAAGTGGATGGTTTGTCCCGGGGTAATGGCTTCATTAATCCAAAGCTTCAAGGGTTCTCCCGTGGCGGTTTCAACCAGAAGCTCGGTCTTGCTGCCGAGATAAGTGGAGCGTTTTACGACTGCGGCAACGCCTTCGCTGACAAGCTGTGCCGATTGCGGTCGAAAACCAACCTTGCGACCTGCGGGCGCATTGAGCATTTGGGCGAGGGAATGATTGGAGGGGAGCACGTTGATTTCGCCCATGAACCGGGCGACGAATTCGTTCGCGGGATGATCGTAAATTTCGCTGGGAGTTCCGATCTGCTCGATACGTCCCTGGTTCATCACGGCTATACGATCCGCCAGCGACAACGCCTCTTCTTGATCGTGCGTCACATAGAGACAGGTCGTGCGCGTTTCAAGATGGATGCGCTGCAATTCCTCGCGCAATTCGATACGCAGGCGGGTATCGAGATTGGAAAGGGGCTCGTCGAGAAGGATCAGGTCGGGTTCGACCGCCAGGGCGCGGGCCAAAGCGACTCGTTGCTGCTGGCCGCCGGAGAGATGTGCCGGTTTTCGTTGCGCCAGTTCCTCCATGCGTACGATGCGCAACGCTTTCATGACACGCTGGCGGATCAAATCATCATCAAGCTTTTTTGCCCGGGGGCCGTAAGCGATATTTTCGTAAACGGTCAGATGTGGCCAGATGGCATAATTTTGAAAGACCATCGCCGTATTTCGATGTTGTGGCGGAACATCGTTCATGCGCTTTTCCTGAAAAAGAATATCCCCACCGTCCGGGTCGATGAACCCTGCCAACATGCGGAGGACGGTGGTTTTTCCACAGCCGGAAGGCCCCAGCAGAAAAAACATTTCCCCGGGCTGGATCGTGAAAGAGACATCATTGACCACGCGAGTGTCAGCGCTAAATGACTTCGTGAGATGACGTATCGTAATGGTCATGGAAAAGAATGAACAAGGGGATCAGTGGGAACCAAGTTGGGCCATCAAAGTCTTATAGCGATCCAGGGCTTCATTTTGCCAGCGATTGGTTAGTGCCGTGCGTTTGATGGAATCTTTCCAATCCATATCCACAAATTGAAATAACTCCTTTTCCGAGCAGGGAGGTGCCAGGAATTTGACCAGCAGGGCTTGCTGGCGCTCTGGAGTAAGTTTGCTCGCGGCAGGAGAATGGAGCGCGGTCCAGGCGCGAACCATCGTATCGTGGGTGTCGATCATCCATGCGGCAATGAGAACGCTCAGGATGGCACGACGCTTGGAGCCAAGTTGGGATGAATAGACGAAATCCGACTTGGTCTTGAATGGATTGGTCTTGATCGGCGTGATGTTGGCAAGCTCATCGTAGAGCGATGGCCAGACGCTCATGCGATTGATGATATTATGGGTCGCCCCACCCGATGTACCCTTTGGCAACATCCAGAGAAGCTGGCCTTCGCGTGAGAGCACGAATTCCAGGAAATGCCTGGCGAGTTCCGGGTGAGGGGGATTCTTCAGGATGGCGATGCTGTCGGGGGTGATCACAGTCTGTCCCTCGGGTAAAACAAAGGTCACATTATCGGTGCCATAGTAAGAGACCTGCGCCTGGCCATAGAGATCAATCGAAACGCCATAAGCCGCATCTCCCATCCCCACCTCCACGGCGGACGAAGCGGCGGAAGGCAGAAAGCTACGCACGTTGCCGCTCATGGCCATGAGCAGTTCCCATCCCTTTTCCCAGCCATAGGCTTGAAGAATAGTTTCGTAAATGGATAGGACACTGCCCGATTGGCGTGGATCGCAACCAGAGACCCAGCCCTTAAGCTGCGGATTGGCCAGATCGGCCCATGTTCGGACTGCCGGTAATTTAACCGCTTGCCGAACCTGTTCGTTGATGATGATTCCAAAACCAGCCAAGGATGCGCCAAACCATTCCCGATCCGGATCGATAATCTCCATGCCATTCAATTTGGCCGGGATATGGGCAAGGATGTCCGCAGGCGGATCATATCGGGTGAGGAGACCGGACTGTTTCAATTCCTGAAAGGGATCAATTCCCCCTCCATAAAGGACATCGATGCCCGCGCTCGAATTGGACTGAAATTCGGATCGCAGCATCTTGATGATTTGCGAGGTGCCGCCACCCGCTTCGCGCCAGCGTATGATCGCGGGATGGCCATATTTCTTCTGGTGCCACGCACTAAAAGCGCGCGAAGTCTCCTCCTTGATTCCCTCCCAGTGCGGCGAGATCACCACCACTTCGTTTTCTTCCGCGCTGAGCGAAAACAAGGGCGTGCAGGTCAAGACCCCAAGCAGGATGAATTCGCGCAGATACGGGAAAAAGGAGATATTCATTCCCGGGCCGACGGTAAAGGTTTGCGCCAAATAATGTAATCGAAAAATCGCCTTCCGGCATTATTCGTTCATACTCTTTCAGGTCATGAAGTCTTATCGCCACTACCTGAGACGTCTTTTGACGCGGGTGGGGCTGGCCACTTTTGGCATGATAGCCATTGCACTGCTTGTGGCAGCGTTGTGGCTTCGTTTTCTCGGTTTGCCGGAGGCAGCGAAAACATATCTCCTGACCGAGATTCAACGACGGCATATTTTCCCCTTTCCGATTACGATGGATCGTCTCCTTCTCGATCCCACTGGGGCTGTTCTGGCCAAACAGTTGACGGTTTTTCGCGATGAAAGTCGTCAGAATATCATCCTTCGGGTGGATCAAGTGCGCGTTAGTATCGCGTGGCTGAGCTGGTGGCAGGGACACGGCTTTATCGACGGAGCCAGTATCTCCAATGCCGATGTCCAGTTGCCTGTCGGACCGCAGGAAACGGTTGATTTCCACGAGGTGAATGCCGATGTGGCCTTTGACGGGCGTGATATCAAGATTGAGAACGCCCAAGCCCGGTTTCTCAAGATGGCTCTCTCTGTTCGGGGCACCATTCATAACGACGGCTTTCCAACCACCAAACCGCCCACCGCTGAACAATTGCAGGCCCGGCAGGATATATGGCGATCAGTTTTGCGTGCCATGGATGATGTTGGCACGGAACGACCGGTTAACGTGGAACTCGAGTTTGAAACTTCCACGCACGACCTGGTTGGTGGTCGCGCCAACTTTGCCCTTGATGGCGAGAATCTCACATGGCGTTCGGCACCTGTGGAGGAATTTGCCATTCACGGCAGCCTCAGCGATGGCGTGGTTACGCTCAACGATTTCAAGATCGGCCTGGCGCGAGGCGATCTTACCGCTTATGGCGAATGGAACCTGGCCGAGCATTCCGCCGAGTTGCAGTTCACCTCTTCCATGGATTTCACGCTTCTGGCACCCGCCTTCCCGGGGCCGATGGGACAGGCCTTAAGCAAACTCGATTTTCCTTACGTTTCGCCCACGATGACCGGGCGCGTTCTCTTCGATTTGAAGGAGGGATTCAAGACCGATATTCAGGCTGATCTCGACTGGCGCGACTTTACCTTTAATGGCATCTCTTTCAATCGCCTGAGCGTTCCCGTGGCGTACGACGGCCATCGACTGCTCATTCCGGGGCTCAAGATCGCCGGGCAGGCGGGCAACATTGATCTCGATATGTTCTTCGATGGGAACAAGGATACGCCGAGTCTCAAGGCGCGGATCAGCTCGAATCTTGACCCGACAGTCCTCAAGGGCGTATTTGGTCAGGGAATGGATAACTTTCTGGCCAGTTGCGCCTTTCAGAATGGAGGTCCGAAAATCGAGGCCAGCGCGACAGGTAACGCATTGAAGACAGATGCATGGACAGTCACCGGCAAGATAAGCGCCGATAAATTCGTTTACAAAAATGCGAGCTTCGATGCCGCCACGTCTGACTTCACTTTTGCCGATTCCAAGTTGAACCTGCCGAATCTCGAGGTGCACCGTCCTGAAGGAAGCGGCACGGGCGGTATCATCTATGATTTTAAGAATCGCTCGGTCGAACTTCACAATCTCGTTGCCCAAGTGAACGTCCCGGAAGTCGCGCCGGTCATGGGACCCAAGTTTACCGAATATACCAAGCCGTATCATTTCACGCGGGCACCCGTGGTTAAGGCGAACGGCAAGGTCGATCTTCAGAGCGAAAAGATCGATCTCGATACTGACCTCGTCGTTCAGGTGGAGGGAAAATCACCTATGGAATGGACACTGTTCAGCATCCCATTCAATTTCGACAATCCGAATGGAACACTGACGTTCAAAAATCGCCATCTTAACGTCAACATGCATCAGTGTGGTTTTTACGACGGAGGTTTGACCGGTGTGATCGACCTGGATCTGCGAAATGCCCCGGCGGCCTATCTGCTCGATCTCAACTTGAACAAGGTGAACTTCAAGAAATTCATGATCCGTGCTTTTAACGTTTCCAAATCGACCGGTTCCATGACCGCGCAGGGACACTTTGCCGGGGCGATTGGGAAAATGGAAACGATGACTGGCAGCGGGGAAGTGAAAATTGAAAAAGGAGACATTACTCCAATCCCCTTCCTCGGGGCACTGACACCGCTCATTCCCGGCTTCTCGGTCGGCGATTCCGCGCACGGCCATTTCACTGTCGCCAAGGGGCTGATTCACTCGGAGGACTTCAACATCAGCAGCGAACTTTTTTCTCTTATCGGCAATGGAAATTACAACTTCATGGCAGATCGCCTCGATCTCGACATGCGGGTCAATGCCAACGGACCCGCTGGCATCTTAATTTATCCGCTCAGTAAAATTTTCGAGTACCACTCCGCTGGCACCATGAAAGAGCCGAAGTGGGTTCCGAAGAATTTTTGATGTAAATGTAGCGGTGGATTATGACATCACGAACCAGTGAGGAAAAATAATTTGTTATCATAAAATAATGGAAGATCTACTCATCATTATTTTGCAAGTACTCGGGCAGATCATTTTTGAGTTGTTTGCTTATTTGCCCTGGGACTGGATTTGGTACGCAGTGCCTTTTGATTGGGAAGAGGATGATTCATGGCGTAAATGGCTGGCAGCGATTTTCAGTCTTATCATAGGTATCCTGCTGGGTTGGGCATCTCTTCATTTCTTTCCAGATGTCATGGTCAAATGGGGTTGGTTGCGGATTGCTTTTCTGGTGATTTCTCCTCTTGGTTCAGGAATGATTGCCCGGGAGGTGGCCCAATGGCGGAAAGAAAGGAATTCGTCGGTTGATCCGATGTTCCATTTCTGGATCGGACTGTGTTTTTCCGTTGGCTTGGTTTGGGTTCGATTTGCATTTGCTCACAGGCCCGGTTGACCGACCCAGTAAAACCAGCCTTGGCAAAAGGCCCGGAACCAGCGATTTTATCCCTTCCTCTCATGACCGACCTCGAACGCACCCGCCATTCCGCCGCCCATGTGCTGGCCACTGCATTGCTGAAAATATGGCCCGAAGCCCAACTGGCTGCCGGGCCTCCCGTGGAAAACGGCTTCTATTACGATGTCGATCTGCCCCACCGGATCAGCCCGGGCGATTTCGAGCGCATCGAGGCCGAAATGAAAGCTGTCGTTAAGGCGAACCAACCGTTTGTTCGCTCCACGATTTCGCGGGACGAAGCGATCAAGCTGGGCGAGTCAGGACGCCTGGCTGGATTGTCGGATCGTGTGTTTCCGAGCAAGTTCAAACTCGACATCCTTTCCCGCATTCCAGAAGGCGAGGAAATTTCGCTCTATACCAATGGCGATTTTATGGATCTCTGCGCTGGCCCACACGTCATGCGCACGGGTAACGTCGGTGCGTTCAAGCTTACCCATGTCTCCAGCACCTACTACCTTGGTGACGAAAAGAATCCACAACTTCAGCGCATCTACGGCACCGCCTTCAAGAACAAGACCGAGATGGAGGCCCACTTTAACATGCTCGAGGAAGCGAAGAAGCGCGATCACCGCAAGCTTGGCCGCGATCTGCGCCTGTTCCACATCGACGACGAAGTCGGGCAGGGATTGGTGCTCTGGACACCCAACGGCGCAATTATCCGCCAGGAATTGCAAAACTTCATCAGTCGTGAATTGAGCCGACAGGGTTACAGCCAGGTCTTCACGCCCCATATCGGCAAGCTCGGTCTCTACCGCACCAGCGGTCATTTCCCCTACTACAAGGAATCGCAATATCCGCCCATCGTGGAGCGCGAGACGCTCGATCAATTGGCGAAGGAAGGCTGCTCCTGCGGCGATCTTTCCAACAAGCTCGATAACGGCGAAATCAACGGCTACCTGCTCAAGCCGATGAATTGCCCGCACCACATCAAGATTTTCGCCAGCCAGAAACATTCCTACCGCGATCTGCCGATCCGCCTGGCGGAGTTCGGCACGGTCTATCGCTGGGAACAGTCGGGCGAACTCGGCGGCATGACGCGCGTCCGTTCCTTTACCCAGGACGACGCCCACCTTTTCTGCACGGAGGAGCAGCTTCCGGCGGAGGTGCTTGGTTGCCTGAATCTCGTCAAAACGGTTTTCAACCTCCTCGGCATGAAAGATTACCGGGTACGTGTCGGCCTGCGCGATCCCGACAGCGCCAAGTACACTGGTGATCCCGCCAACTGGGACAAGGCTGAGCAGGCTTGTCGCGATGCCGCCGCGAGCCTTGGCGTGCCCTTCTCCGAAGAACCGGGCGAAGCCGCCTTTTACGGCCCCAAGATCGATTTCGTGGTAAAGGACGTCTTGGGGCGCGAATGGCAGCTTGGCACCGTCCAGGTCGATTATAATCTACCTATCCGCTTCGACCTCAGCTACATCGGTTCGGATGGCAAGGAGCACCGCCCCGTCATGATCCACCGCGCGCCCTTCGGCAGCATGGAACGCTTCATCGGGTGCCTGATCGAACATTTTGCCGGGGCCTTCCCGGTTTGGCTCGCGCCCGAGCAAATCCGGCTCCTCACCGTGACCGAGGCGCAGAACGATTACGCCCGCCGTTTGGAAGGGGAACTTAGGGAAAAGGATGTGCGGGTGACGGTTGATGATTCCCGTGAAAAACTGGGAGCCAAGA
>JABDGH010000070.1 GCA_013286145.1 Verrucomicrobiota bacterium | reverse complement strand
AAAATCGGGTTCTCCGAATGATGTCGGGCCTGCTGCTCGAACTTTAGAAGGTTGGGAATATCACGAAAGTTCATGAAAAGCCTCAATTAACAAATAGCAAATGAATTGAATAATGCAATGGCGCGAAAATTATTCCAATAAGTACCCTCAAAAGAACAAAAATGGTCACTTCTTGGCAGCGCCACCATGATCGCGTAGGCTGGAGGTGCAGGAAATCCATGAATGTCGCCATCGAAGATGTATTAGCCCGGTTGGAATCGATTTTACTCGGTAAATCGCGGACGGTACGGCTGGCCTTTTGCTGCCTGTTGGCGCGGGGGCACTTACTTATTGAGGATATCCCCGGCGTGGGGAAAACCACCCTGGCCCATGCGCTCGCGAAAGTTTTTGGACTCGAATTTCACCGGGTTCAATTTACCAGCGATTTGTTGCCAGCCGATGTTCTGGGCAATGCCATTTTCGATCCCGCCACGCGGCAATTCGTTTTTCATCCCGGTCCGATCTTTGCGCAAATGCTGCTGGCCGATGAGGTGAATCGTGCCACGCCCAAAGCCCAAAGCGCCCTGCTTGAGGCGATGGAAGAAGGGCAGGTCACCATCGACGGAGAGACGCATTTGCTTCCGGTGCCGTTTTTTGTCATCGCCACGCAAAACCCCCAGCGACACATCGGTACTTATCCGTTGCCGGAATCGCAATTGGATCGTTTTCTCATGCGGCTCCAACTCGGTTTTCCGGGGCGGCTGGCGGAAAAAGAGATGTTGGCCGGGCAGGATCGCCGGGACTTAATCCGCCACTTGCAACCGATGGTTTCGGTGGAACAACTGCTCTCGTGGCAGGAAAAGGTGAGGGCCTTGCACATCTCCGATGGGGTGAGGGACTACATTCTCGATTTGCTCGATAAAAGCCGTCAGATCGACGGGGCCGGAGCGGGACTTTCCCCGCGAGCAGGACTGGCGCTGCAACGTTGCGCGCAGGCCTGGGCCTTTGCGGCGGCGCGCGACATGGTTTTACCGGAGGATGTCCAGGCCGTTGCGCCGAGCGTCATCGCGCATCGCCTCGGTTCATCTGCTGGCGCTTTGGAGGATGCCGGACTCTCCCTGACCGAGAAGATCATCCGTGCAGTACCAGTGCGATGAAGCGCGAAAAAATCCGTTTGCGTCCGACCGGGCTCTGGTTGCTGTTTGGACCGATTCTCGGATGCATGTGGCTGGCCGCGGTGAATTACTCCAACAATCTCGTTTACGCGATTCTCTATCTTGTTGGGTCGTTGAGTTTCATTTCCATTTTCCATACATGGCGAAACGTGGCTTCGCTTGAAGTGGAGCATATTAGGATTAACCCGGCTTTTGCAGGAGAAAAAGTGCAGGTTAAAATCCACCTGAGAAATCCGGGTAAACGTCCTGTTTACGAACTTTTTTTTGCGCGTCGAAGGGAGGAGATCAGCCTGAGGCGACGATTTTTACCTCTTCCGATGCTAGAAGGTGGCGGAGCGCGAATCGATGCGGGGGACGCTCGTACGGTGGAGGTCACTTTCCCAGCCGGGCGGCGCGGGATGTACCGTTTTGAGTCATTGTTCGTGAGAACCTCATATCCATTCGGTCTTTTTTGGGCGAGTTTCCGCGTACCCGTGGAGACGGACTATTTTATTTACCCCAAACCCAAGGGACATGAGGCATGGCCCGACTTGCATCCGAGTGGTGAAGGCGGACAACCCTTCAGCACCAGGCCGGGTGATGATTTTGCCGGGGTGCGTCCATACGGGCCGGGAGAATCATTGCGCCATGTCGATTGGAAGGCCTATGCCCGGGGAAGACCTCTTTCGGTCAAGCAATTTACCGGAGGCGAAGGTAATGAATTATGGCTGGATGCCTCGGAGATGTCGCATTTACCCCTGGAAGACCGCCTTTCCCAACTCGCTCTTTGGATTGTGAATGCGGAAAAAGAAGAAATATCCTACGCGCTGAAATTAGGTCGCACCACCCTGCCGTTGGGGAAAGGCCCGGCGCAATCCAAGCGTTCGCTGGAGGCGCTGGCGGTGGCGGGAATGGGAACGGAGGAGAAGCTTTCTTGAATCTTCAAGTCAGTTTAACGGTCGATGCATCGGTTTTCTTTACGCATTTCCATGCATTTTGAAGTAGCATCTTGGACAGAATCCCTCTCAACTATCGCTTTCCCATAAGATGAATACTAAGCCGCGCGACGTCCTTGTGGAGATTATGACCCGCTATGGAGTTTCTCTCCTGGCCTTCCCCGGCCGTTTGGAGGGTGTGCTGAAGGATTATTGCGGAGAATCCAAACGTGAAATTTTTGTGCTGGTGAGTTGTCTGCGCGTGGGAGTGGTCGATCAATTACGCCAGCAAAGCGGATCGTCCGTCAAACTCGCCTGTGCGCGCTTTGCCCTTAAATTGGAACAAAACCTGGCGATCTCCGGCGATGCGGCGAGATGGGCGGTTGAAAGTTGGGCGGTCGCGCTTGGATTACTCGATCCATTGGCGGCCAGTGCAATCAATTCGGTTTCCATGACGTCCTTGGAGGCACCACCACAGGAGGAACCGGCAGTCGCTGAGCCGATGGATGAACCTGAGCCGGAGAAAGAGCAAGCTCCTTCTCCTCCCTCTCAATACGAAGAACCGCCATACGAGGATAATCCGCCAGTTGAAGAAAAAGCACCGCCCGTCTTTCTTTCCCATGAACCTGCACCGCGCATGGTGATGCCCGATTGGGAAAATCCTTCCAAGCAATGGATTGTGCATCCCGACTCGAGCGGCCAGAAGCCGACCCTGCGTGAAGCTCTCCGGGATCACCGCCCCAATGATTGTTTGATACTGATGCCGGGGACTTACAAGGAGAGTTTTGTCGTCAAAAAGGATTTGCAAATTCGCGCTGAAGGCGAGCCGCATGAAATCATTCTCGAATCGTTGTCCGGCTCGGTCATCGTGCTGGACGGAGTTTGTCTCCGTTTGATAGGAATCACCATCAAGGGCGTCACCGCCAAGGACAAAAAGGCCGCCGCCGCCGTGGAAGTCAAATCGGGCCACCTGATCATCGAGGATTGCGACCTGACGAGTGAATCGTCCAATATCCTTGAAATCAAGGGCGCAAAATCCGAAGTGATTCTGCGTCGAAGCCATCTGCATGATGGCAAAGCCAGCGGCATTATTTTTCAGGAGGGCTCGCGCGGGTACCTTGAGGATTGTCATCTCTATAAAAACAAACTCTCGCATGTGGTGATCGGTGCAGGGTGTTCCCCGACCATCTTTTCCTGCAAGATCAGCTACGCGCTGATGTCGGGCGTTTACGTGAACGAAGGCGGCAATGGCCTGATCGAAAACTGCGATATCTGGGGCAACGCCATGGCGGCAATCCAGTGTCGGCGCAAGGGAAACCCGCGCGTGCGTTACTGTCGCATCTCGGGCAGCGAACGTTACGGCGTCCTGGTGGCGGAGCAGGGAGAAGGCTTGTTCGAGGAGTGCCAGATTTTTGAGAACCGTAAGGCGGGCGTGACCATTGGCCAGCAAAGCCGTCCCCGTTTTGAGAATTGCCGTATTTCCGAGAATCACGAGGAAGGTGTGGAAATTTACGACAAGTCGGAGGGCGATTTTCTTGAATGCGAAATTGTCGGCAACGAGAATGCGAATCTTGTTATCAAGGATAAATCGGAACCTCGATTCACGCGCTGCCGTATCCATGATAGCCATGAGGAGGGCATCAAGGTGATGACCGGCTCCAAGGGAAATTTCGAGCAATGTGAAATTTCCTCCAATGCAAAAGCGGGTCTATTGGTGACGCACCAGGCGGCTCCCATTTTTCAAAATTCTGTTTTTCAAGGCGGGTTGGAAAATGGAATCACCATCCTGGAAGGAGGCGCGGGCCAATTTACAGACTGCGATATTACGCATCATTGTGGCATTGCGGTGCTGGTAAGCCAAAGATCGCAGCCGCAATTTGAACGATGCCAGATTGTGAAAAACCTGGCCGTGGGTGTCCACGTTGATGATGTCAGCACGCCTACTTTTCAAAATTGTTTCATCAATCAAAATGGCGAAGTCGGATTTTCCTGCACCCAGAATGCCGCGCCCAAAGTGGAGAATAGCGAAATTTGCGAGAACATCGGGGGCGGTTTGTCTGTTTCTGCGCAAGGGAAGGGCCGTTGGGAAAATGTGCAATTCATCGCGAACAAGGGCGATGCGGTACTGGTTTCCACTGGCGGGCGACCGGCATTGAAGCAATGCCGGATCGAGCAAACGGAAGGCGCGGGCCTGCGTTTTCGCAGTCAGGCCCAGGGAACCATCGAGGAAGTCGAAATTATCGGAAGCGGCGGCCCGGGTGTGGAGATTGAAGGTGGCGCTAATCCCACGCTTCGCAGGGTGAAGGTGCTCAAGGGTCAAAGCAGGGGCTTCATCGTGCAAACGCTCGGGGGAGGTACTGCGGAGCAATGTATCGTGCGCGACAACGTGGGTGGCGATTGGCAGGTGGCCGACAATACCCGGCTGTCACGGGTAGGGTGTTGACGTTCCAGGCCAGCCGCGCGCTGGCTTCACAGATACATGAACGAATTGAATCAAATTATCCGTGCGGAAATTCTTGATGAGGGATCGATTCGATTCGATCGATTCATGGAACTGGCCCTGTACCATCCCTCCTGCGGTTATTACCGGGGATCACCGGAGCGGACTCGAACAGGTCGAGCGGGAGATTTTTATACCAGCGTCAGCGTCGGTCCTCTCTTTGGGCGGTTGCTCGCGAAACAGTTTTTCCAAATGTGGCAATTATTGGGCAGTCCCGAATCATTTTGGATTATCGAACAAGGTGCAAATGATGGCCGATTGGCCTGCGATATTTTGGAATGGTGTCGGAAAGAAACGCCCTCTTTTTTTGAGGTCGTCCATTATGCGATTGTTGAGCCCTCTTCCGCGATGCGCACCATCCAGCAAAAACATATCGAAGACGCTCATTTTTCCGAAAAGGTTAAATGGTTTCAGGATGCTGACACGCCTGCCAAGGAACACCCCGTAGGCGTCTTTTTTTCCAACGAACTGGTCGATGCCTTTCCGGTGCGCGTGATCACCTGCCGGGCGAATCAGTGGCTCGAACTTCATGTTGCCATGGAACCGGACGCCGAAACTCCGTTTGTATGGATGGAACGGCCCATTGAAGACAAGGAATTGATCGAAGCCATCCAGTTGCTCCCTTTGCCTTTAATCGAAGGATATACGACGGAACTTAATTTACGTGCCCGTGAGTGGATGAAGGAGGTGGGCCATATTTTGAAGCGAGGGTATGTGCTGACCGTTGATTACGGTTTTCCGGCCTCGGTTTATTATGCGCCTTTTCGCGTCGAGGGAACGTTGACCGCCTATCTCAATCATCGGCGCGCGGAAGAAGTTTTGATTGAACCGGGTACGCGAGACATCACCGCGCATGTCGATTTCACGGCACTGGCTCGTGCAGGAGAAGCAGCGGGATTGACGACGCTCGGTTTTATTGACCAGCAACGATTTTTGATGGGAATCGCCAAAGACGAACTCAATGGAACAGCGGGTTCGCAGGCGCATATCGAAGAAAATATGCGTGCCTGGCATACGCTCACGCATCCTGAGTTTTTGGGTGCGCGCTTCCAGGTGTTGATTCAATCCATGGACGCGCCTGCGAATCTGGACGGTTTACAATTCGCCCGTCCCGGCGGCTTGGATTAGAAATTTTCGATTTTAACCTTGGGAAATTGGCTCTAGTTTTCGGAATGAATCGCCGATTGCCCGTCACGCTTGTGGGAGGATTTTTGGGCGCAGGCAAGACATCATTCCTTCACCATTCGATTAGTGAACATCAGGGGGGCAACCTGGCCGTATTTGTGGGAAACCCCGGGGCGTTGAATCTCGATGCAAAAGCCATCCGTGGTTTGTGCGGAGCCATGCGTCGTTCTTTTGACGCGGTGCATGAAATTCCCGCTGGTGATGAAGCGATGCAGATCGAGTGGATTGCAAACCAGTTGCGCGAATGTTCGCTCGCTGGGCGATTTGAGCGTGTGCTTATCGAGGTCAGCGGCACGGCGAATGCGGCACGACTTGGACAGCATTTCGGCTTGTTGCCTGGTCAATCGGAAAAATTTAAGCCTTGGGCTGAATTGCACCAAATCGTGTGTGTCGTCGATGCGCTCGATTTTCATCGCGTGTTTGTCGCCTCCAAGCGTGACGGTTTTCCGGATACATTGTTCGATTTTCAGGAGGCACAGATTGAAGGAACGAGCCTGCTCATCCTGAACAAATGCGATCTCATCGGAGAAGAGGAACGCGGGGCCTGTACGCGTTTATTGCGGTTGATCAACCCCGATGCGCAAATTATCGAAACGGATTACGGAGAAGTTCCTGCGGAAATCCGGTCGCGTCCCGGAACACTTCAGGAACTGGGGCGGGCGGTGGAACGGCGGTTGCGATCAAAATCCGAAGGTGGTGCAACCGATCAGGAAACGAGCCAGCCTGCTTTGACCAGCATTCTTTACCGCACACACGGGCCTTTTCATCCCGAACGTTTTTGGGCGTGGTTTAATGCCGAACATCCCGGTTTATTGAGGGTGAAGGGACTCATCTGGCTGGCCACGCGCAATCTTCTCGTGGGAGGAATTTCGCGTACGCATTGGCAAAATTCCTGTGGCAGTGCGGGAATTTGGTGGGCGGCTCTTCCGCGCGAAGAATGGCCGGAGGAACCCGAGGCCCTGGCGAAAATGCAGGAAACATGGCGCGAGCCTTATGGAGATCGGCGTCAGGAACTCATGCTCATCGGTAACGATACGCAACTTCCGGGCATCGTTCACCGGTTGGATGACTGTCTCCTGACCAGCGAGGAGTACAACCGTCCGATTGGAGAATGGACCGCTTTACCCGATCCCTTTCCCGTTTGGGATCTTGAAGACGAATAAAACCGCTCGCCGACTTAAACCGAGGGCTTGTTTTCGATGGCAGGTGACGCTGGAGGCAGCGCCTTAAGTTGAATCTGCTCGATCTTACGATTGAGCATGGCCACCTGGTTATGTTGCACTGCGACGGTTCCAAGAGTGGCGCTGCGAATCACAGTAAAATTTTCGGTCTCCGCGAGCACTTCACCCAAGATGCGATCGCCATCCTTCAAGATGGCTTCAACAACCCGCGTGCTGCGTTGCGCGTGTGGGACAGTCAACATACCGAGACTGGCGTGGCGTACATAGATACAATCAGGTGTTTCCGCGATAACGTCGCCCACGATCCGGTCGCCGTTGATCAGAATAATTTCGATCAGCCGTTTCGCGATTTGTGCGCGCTGAAGGGTGAGA
>JABDGH010000069.1:340-7906 GCA_013286145.1 Verrucomicrobiota bacterium | reverse complement strand
TGAACGGCCGAACATATTGACGGAAACCTTGAGCTTGCCGCGCTCCATATCGACGCCCTCGATGAGCCCTTCCTGGCTCTGGAACGGACCGTCGCCGACCTTGACCTTGTCACCGATGGAGAAGGCGATCTTGGGGAGGACTTTTTCCTCACGCTCGCGCATCTGGCCGAGCATTATATCGACTTCACTGGCGCGGATGGGCTGGGGATTATCGCCGTCGGCAAAGCAGATGACGCCGTTCGACGAGTTTCTTTTCCTCATCGCGCAAAAACATGTTCACGTAAACGTAGCCGGGATGGAGTTTGCGTTCCGATTCGATTTTCTTGCCGCGCTTCACCTCGGAAACACGCTCGGTCGGGATGACGACGGCGCGGATCAGGTCGCCCATCTCTTCGGTCTTGGCCCGGCGTTCGAGACTTTCCTTCACCTTCTTTTCCTGGCCGGAAAGAACGTGCAGGGCATACCACTGAGGCGGCAACTCGGGGGTTGGCGGCGTCTCGGTCTCGGAGGTGATTTCGGTGACTTCGGACATAAAATTATTTCAGTTTCAACATCTCCGTGCCAGTGAGATAACCGACGACGTGGGCCAGGATCCAATCGGATGAGGTGACAAATCCCGCGAGCAAAATCACGGAAATGACGACGACCACGGTCGATTCGATCAATTCCTTATATTTCTTGAAACCGGCCTGGTTGGGGTCCCAAGGCCAGCTGCATTTGTCGAGCTCGACCTTGACCTCGCCCACGAACTTGAGAATCCCCACGCGATAGCGGAGGAAAAATCCCAATGAAACCACGGCGACAATCGCAAAAAGTATAGTCCAGAAATCCATGTTCGTGTTCGTGATTTTAAATTCGTCCAGGGCAGGAGGGACTCGAACCCCCAACCGACGGTTTTGGAGACCGCTACTCTACCAATTGAGCTACTGCCCTAACTGGCTGGATAAAATATAAGTTCAGTGTGTTTTGACGCCGAAACCGCCGCGCCTCCGGAAGCCTTTTTGGCCTTCCGAGACCCGACGGTTTAGCGCGATTCTTTCTGTTAGATTACGCAATAATTTCTGAAACGCGACCCGCGCCGACCGTCTTGCCACCTTCGCGGATGGCGAAACGAATCTGTTTCTCCATGGCGATTGGGCTGATCAATTCGACTTCGATTTCGACGTTGTCACCCGGCATGACCATTTCGACGCCTTCCTTGAGCTTGACGCTTCCGGTCACGTCCGTGGTGCGGAAAAAGAACTGCGGGCGATAGTTGTTGAAGAACGGTGTATGGCGACCGCCCTCTTCCTTGCTCAGGACGTAAACTTGTCCCTTGAACTTGGTGTGGGGCTTGATCGAACCGGGTTTGGCGATGACCTGGCCGCGCTCGACGTCTTCCTTCTTGGTGCCGCGAAGCAGAACGCCGACGTTTTCACCGGCTTCCGCCGTATCAAGCAACTTCTTGAACATTTCGATGTCGGTGACAGTCGTCTTCGTCGTGGGCTTGAGTCCCACGATTTCAACTTCTTCCATCTTCTTGAGAATGCCGCGTTCGACACGACCCGTCGCGACTGTGCCGCGACCTTCAATGTTGAACACGTCTTCGACTGGCATGAGGAACGGTAGATCCTTCGCGCGTTCCGGAACGGGAATGTAGCTGTCAACCGCGTCCATGAGATTCATGATTTCCTTCTCATAAGCCGCGTCGCCTTCGAGCGCCTTGAGGGCGGAACCCTTGACGATGGGAATCTTGTCGCCGGGAAATTCGTACTGGGTGAGGAGTTCGCGGACTTCGAGCTCGACGAGTTCGAGAAGTTCCTTGTCATCGACCATGTCAACCTTGTTCAGGAAGACCACGAGGGCGGGCACACCGACCTGACGGGCGAGCAGGATATGCTCACGGGTTTGGGGCATGGGACCATCGGCAGCGCTGACAACGAGAATTGCGCCGTCCATCTGGGCCGCGCCGGTGATCATGTTCTTGATGTAATCGGCGTGACCGGGACAGTCAACGTGAGCGTAGTGACGCTTCTCGGTCTGATATTCGATGTGGGTGGTGTTGATCGTGATGCCGCGCTCTTTTTCTTCCGGCGCGTTATCGATCTGGTCGTAACCCTTGGCTTCCGCCAGGCCTTTTTTGGCCAAAATAGTGGTGATGGCCGCAGTGAGAGTGGTTTTACCGTGATCGACGTGGCCGATCGTACCAATGTTCACGTGCGGTTTGCTGCGGTTGAATGCTTCCTTAGCCATGTTCTTTACTCCTGAGTTTCGTATCTTGGTTCGGCCTCTTTGCCCTGCTAGCGCATGGCTAGTCAAGCCCATCGTGGTTTAATCCGTCCTTCTCCTACTGCGATCAAGTTCTCTTTCCGCCCCTACCCGCCGGAAGGCAAGCCCATGACCGGGATCGAACCGGTGACCTCATCCTTACCAAGGATGTGCTCTACCGACTGAGCTACATGGGCACTTGACGAATTACCGAGCAAGTGGCCGTGAAGCCGACTATTCCCGGCCCTTATCTTGCACCTACCCCTGCGATAAAGGCAAAAAGTCCACGCCCGAATTTAAAACTTGCGTTCCAAAATCAGGAATGGCCTTGAATCTGCTCTAGGCTGCCGCAGTAAATTGACGATGTCAAAAGTATTTTTAAAAAAGTGAAGTATTTTTACCATTTCCATCAAAAATCGCGAAAATATTTCGATCCGTTCAAATAATACTTATCATTGACGAAAGACCTGTCATATTGAGAAAGCCTTGGATAAGATTCCATTGCAATATTTGTTCTGATAAACCTTCCTCATGGCGATGGATTCCACAATTTTTCAATTATACAGCCTGGGAGAAATCCTGGAGCGCCTCGGACAAACCCTTCAAACCGGTTGCCTCCACGTTTTTACCTCGAGAGAATCGGCCAACATTTTTTTCAAGGACGGCATCCTGGTGGCTGCGGTCAGGGGCCTTTCTGAAGGCGAAGAGGTAATCAGGCAGATATTGGAGTGGAAAGATCCCCGCATGATATGGCAGCCGAACGAAACTGCGCCCACGTCGTTCAAGTCGCTCACCGTCAATATCGCCGATCATCTCCAGCCCAAAAAACAGGAAGAGGCGGAGAATAAAAATTCCAAGGCCCGTCGTGAACCCACCCCCAAGCCGAGGCCCGTCGTTTATATTGCACCACCTGCCGAGGCATCTCCTCAGCCCAAAGTCGTTGCCCAGCCAGCCAGCCTGGAACTTAAACCCGTTGATGCCGCCACCTCATCCGCCCCCACTCTCGATCTCACCGCCACCAAGACCATCGGTTCGACAGCCCAGGCGCGCACCGCACAGGAAGAAGCGTTGATCCAGAAACACAAACTGGTTCTCATCCACTCTGAAAATTCCCAGCACCAAATCAAAATCACGCGTGCCAACAGCTTGATTGGACGAAATCCCGCCTGCGACATCACGGTCAATCACGCTTCCGTCTCCCGCCAGCATTGCCTGCTGCATCTCACCGATCGCGGACTCCATGTGAAGGATCTCGACACGACCAACGGCACCAAGGTCAACGGCATTGTCCTGACCGAAGGCTACGTCAGCGTCGGCGACAAGCTGGCCATCGGCCACGAAGTCTTCATCCTGAAAAAAGAATAAGCCCTCCTTGCTGGTAAAATAAAAAGTGGTTTTCCAAATGTCGTACATATGTACTTGACATGTCGTACGCATGTACTAGAAAGACCTCATGCCCAAGATTCCAAAAATTTCCGAAGCCGAGTGGGTCGTCATGGAAGTCGTCTGGCGGCAGCATCCCATCACGGCTCTCGAGGTCGTCCAGCAACTCACCCACTACAAGCAGTGGCAGGACCAGACCATCCGCACCATGCTGCGCCGTCTCATCCGCAAAAAGGCGCTGACTTACCAAGCCGAGGGCAAAGTTTATTATTATGAGCCCGCCGTAAGCCGCGAACAATGTGTGCGTGGTGAAAGCCATTCGTTCCTGGAACGCATCTTTGGCGGGGCAGCCCAACCGCTGCTGGTGCAATTGGTGCAGGAAGCCCGGCTTTCGCCTGAAGAAATCGCTGAACTCAAGCGCATCCTTCGCGACAAGGAGAAAAAATGATCACCGACTGGCTCAAGCCGCTCGAATCCGTCTTCGGCTGGTTACTGGAGGCGTCATGGCAGGCATCGGTGCTCGCGCTGATGGTTTTGGCAGTTCAATGGCTCTTTCGTTCCCGGCTCAATCCCCGCTGGCGTTATGCGCTCTGGCTGCTGGTGCTTTTGCGGTTGATGCTGCCCGTTCTTCCCGAGAGCGCGTGGAGTCTTTTTCAATTTGCACCGCAAGCGCCCGCCTCGTTTACCGTTCCCGTGACCGAGCCGTTATTTCTGCCTGCGCACGAGCCTTTGCCGCAGGCTCCCCTCCTTGTAACGAAACCGACCGAGCCTCTATCCTTCTACTCGCTGCTCGCCCTTGCCTGGCTGGCCGGAACTCTGACTCTGCTCGTTTTCACTTGGGAAGTGAATCGACGCTTCGCCCGCCAAATCCGGAAATCACCGGAGATTAGCGATCCCGAATTGCTGGAATTATTCGTGGTGGCCAGAGCCGAATTAAATGTCACGCGCTCCATCCGCCTGATCGAAAACGCCCAGGTGCAGACTCCCGCGATCATGGGACTGTTCCATCCCACACTGCTCCTGCCCGCCGATGTTCGCGGCAAATTCGACCCGACGGAGCTTCGTCTCATCTTCCTGCACGAACTCGCGCACCTGAAGCGGGGCGATGTGATCGTGCAGTGGCTGATCGCCCTGCTGCAAATCGTCCACTGGTTCAATCCCGTCCTCTGGTTCGCTTTCCGCCGGATGCGCGCCGACCGCGAGCCGGCCACCGACGCGCTGGTTCTCTCCCGCGCCGGGGAAAACGAGAAGGAGCGTTACGGCCTGATGCTGATCAAGCTGCTCGAACACTTCAACCAGCGCCATTCCCTCCCCACGCTCGTCGGCATCCTCGAGGACAAGGACCAGTTCAAGCACCGCTTCTCGCTCATCGCACGATTCACCAAGGGAGCTTATGGGTGGTCGTTGCTGGGCGCGTTGGTTCTTCTAATTCTGGCCATGACAGGTTTAACGAAGAAACCGTTCGAGCCGAAAACATATACCGCCACGGCCCTAATCCAGATCTGGCCGCAGAGTGATTCTGGCCGACCGCCTGAGATAAGAAACGACTCCAATCGTCTCTCCATGTCAGCGATAGAAGTCATGCAGTCCGAAGATGTCTTGTTGCCAGTCATTCGCAAGCTGGAACTCGATAAAATTTGGGCCAAGCGGGATTTCAAATCCACGGTGGATCATCTGCCTTCCCAGGTCGCATTGGATTATATGCGCAAGAAAGTGCTGACCCTCAATTACAAGGGCGGAACAAATATTCTCGAAATTTCAGCCAGGAACCAGGATCCGCAAGAGGCAGCCGATATCGCCAATGCCGTGGCCTCTCAATATAAGACTTTGACTGATAATGATATAAACCAGCACGAAGATAAGCTTGAAAATACTTTCCGCACTAAAATAGAGTCGCAGCAAAAGTTGGTGGATGAGAAAAAGGCTCTCCTCGAACAATTTCCAAGCGGAACTGATAAAACATCGGAACCCTATCTCAATGCGAGTCATCAGTACCTTAAGCAGCAGAGCCTGCTTGACGCTTACACCATCCATTTAAAAGAGCTCGTTTTGGACACCTCGTTGCGTAAAAGCCCCGTCAATATTATTCCCTCGAACCCTCCTCCCAAACCCGTCAACGAAAACTCACCTCCCGTCATCTCACCACCCCCTGCGCCGACCGCGCCTTCAACCAACAACGCCCCACCAACTCAAGACAAGTCCGCTATAGATCAAGGCGTTAATCACGAGATCGAAACACGTAAAAGGGATTTGTTAACGGCCAGGGAAGATGCCGATTCCCGCCGCGTTTTGATGGAGCAGGTTAAAGACTTATCGGACAATGATTTTCTCAATACGATGATAGCCATCCAACGCAAAGGGCCATCACTATCAGCTGACCCCTTTCACAACTCCATTAACCTTTCAGAGATTTCCAAACAGGAAAGTGAGATCGATAACATGCTCAAGGCAGGTTATGCGGAAAGTGATCCCCGCGTTGAATCTGCGCGAGCGGAACTTGCGCGTCAACGCGAGCAAATCACGGAGATGATCGCCGGGATGCGTCGTGCTGTTCAAGTCGACGTCGAAATGGCCAACGCCCGGGTGGCGCATCTCTCCAAGGAAGTGGACAAGTTGACCGCCAGGACAAGTACACCAAGCCAGATGCCTCCTACCGTTGCAATGGCGGCCTCTTCTCCAAATATGGCTCAGCCGGTTCAGGATAAAACTTTAGAGCAGACCACTCAATCCCAAGTCAAAGTCTCCATCGTGATTACAGGGAAAGACCTGAAGGACTGGAAGAACATGAAGTTTCAGGATCGGATTATGAATGTGCCCACAGTCTCGCAGATTAATTTCGACCCAACTGTAATCAAAATGGGTACAAATGCCACGATACAGAGCGTGAATGAATTTCCATATCCAATGTCCTTCGAAAAACCCCAGGTCTCAACAGGGGTCAAAATTGGAGAAAAAACATTGAACGTGGCGGTTCCTCCAACACCTCGTGAATTTGTAACGGAAGATGTGGGCTGGTCGATCCAGATGACATCCGAACTTCATCAGGGAATAATTGAATTACAGGCTACGTCAACTTATACAGCACCTGTTATGCACGATGGCCCAGCGTTTTACGGGGAGCATTCGGGACCTTCTTACACCGACGTCAAGGATCCCAAGACAGGCAAGATCAATCACACGCTTCTTACCGAAAATAAGATCGCGATGCCCACCTTCCAAAAATCCGTCACACCCCTCTTCATCATGGCCCAGCCGGGCAAGGAATATACCGTGAAGCTGCAATGCGGTTCGGATTGGGTCGATGCAACGATCAAGTGCGATCTGATGTAGGGTCAAATCAGAAGGGCTACCGTCCTGATATGGTCGAAGTACCCGACGCGCAATTTCTGGTAGGGACGGATTATTAATGGGACGCGAAGGGACTCGCGTCCCTACCGGGAAGGCACCGCCGCTGGGCCAGCGGCGGCTACCTTGCTGAACGAATCGACAAGCTTGGGATGCGAGAACGCGCCAGAGGCAAGAAAGCGGGCCATCTCCGTCCAGCAACGCCGGGAGAGGAGCATCCCAAAATGATTCAGGTTGAAGGTGATGTGATCCCGGAGGCCGTGCAGCCGCGTCTCCTCCCATAGCACCACGCCGTCGCTGGGTCGCGGAAGGTTGGGGAAAATCGAGCCGAGGCCCAGCGGATAGGTGCCAGCCAGCACGCCGAAATCGCGTGAGCCGTGCCAGGCTGTTTCGCGCGGACGCGAAATGTGGTCGTGGACGGTTCGCCCCAGCAACGTGTAACCGCGGGCGTGCAACCCGCTGATGCGTCGCGCCACCCAGCAATCGAGAAAGGGAGAGCCGACGGCGATCAGACGCCCGGGCCGCGGATCGGGAATCTCTTCAAAAACGTGCTGCGTGAGAATGCCCCCCATGCTATGGCCGATGACATGG
>JABDGH010000069.1:0-282 GCA_013286145.1 Verrucomicrobiota bacterium | reverse complement strand
ATCGCCCTCGGTCTCGCGGATAAATTTCCCGAGTCGTTCCACATTCTCATCCATGCCCCTGAACATGGAATGGTAATGAAATTGGCGCACCCGGTAGCCGTACTGCGCAAAACGATGGCGGATCAGCCCCATCTCCCAGCCGTTCACCACCGCGCCATGCACAAAAACAATCGTTGCGCGGGCCGAAGCCGGGACTTTCCATTCCGGATTTACCAAAGGCTCGGGCATGAGCGAACATAGCCGGGTTCACCTGCGCTGCCACGGAATTTTGCCGGTTGGGAA
>JABDGH010000068.1:820-7968 GCA_013286145.1 Verrucomicrobiota bacterium | reverse complement strand
GCATGTTGTGGCAACTTCCATTATGGGCGTGGGTGCGACGAAACGGCTGAGCGCAGTCAAGTGGGGTATCGTCAACCGCATCGTGTGGGCATGGGTGCTGACAATTCCGGTGACCGCCATCCTGGCCTATCTCATCCATGCGGTATTGAAACATCTGCTCTAAAAGTTCTGTCATCCTGGGTACGACAATCGATATTTCCATTTTTTAAAAAAGAACTAGCCTCGAAAGATCATGTCCATAAAACCTGTTTCTCAATCCTTTTCCTGGTGGTGTTTTTCTGATCGTGGAGTCGAGCCTGATGCCCTCATGGCGGGTGCGGTCAAGCTGGGCTATAAGGGTGTCGATTTAATCCCAGCAGCTTTGTGGCCGCTCGCGGTCAAGCACGGCTTGAACATCGCTGCGGGCGGAGGTCACGGCACGATTATTGATGGCCTCAATCGTCGTGAAAATGCGGATCGCATCGAGAAGGAGCTTAAGGCCAGTATCGCCAAGGCCGAGCAATGGAAAATCCCCGCAGTTCTCTGTTTTTCCGGCAATCGCAATGGGCAGGATGACGAAACGAGCCTGGGAATATGCGCCGATACGCTCTCACGAGTCCTTCCCATGGCCGCCAACGCAGGCATAAACCTCATCATGGAACTGCTCAACAGCAAGGTGGATCATCCCGATTACCAATGCGACCGCTCAGCGTGGGGAATCGAACTGTGCAAGCGCGTCAATTCTCCTGCCATGAAACTGCTTTTCGATATTTACCACATGCAGATCATGGAGGGAGACATCATCCGATCCATTCAGCAGAATCATTCTTACTTTGCCCATTATCACACGGCCGGTAATCCCGGGCGTGGTCAGCTTGACGAAACCCAGGAACTGAATTACCGGGCGATTTGTGCCGCGATTGCCGCCACGGGTTACAAGGGCTATGTGTCCCACGAGTTCCTGCCCCAGGGCAATCCCCTGGAGGCCCTGGCCAAGGCTTTTAAGCTATGCAGTCCGGCTTGATCGAATAAGACATCAAGCTGCGTTCTTATTTGTGGATGGGCGCAACGATGGAGAGAAAATGCCACTCGTTGAAAATCAGGCAGTAGAGGGCTAGGAGCAGATTCGTCACGCCATGAGCCAGTATGATATTGCCGAGGCTTTTGGTTCGGATGATCCAGCCTCCATACAGCAATCCCACGACAAGGCCCAGCGGCCATTCCACGCCATGCTCCGCCGCGAAAAAAGCGGTGGTGACTAAAAAGGAAATAGGTTTGTAGGTTCCCAGGGACACTTTCGTAAAATCTTCCTGGATCAACCAGCGCATAAGAAATCCGCGCCAGAATAATTCTTCCGTGATCGGCACGACCAACGCGATTCCAAGCAAACGGAAACCGAATAACAACCATGCGTAAACAGTGGGATAAAGTTGGAAGGGATTGCGTCCGATCAGAGGCTGGTCGTAGTGGACCAGCAGGGGATCAAGCCCGATCCATAACACCACAGCGACGATGCCGACAAGCATGCTGAGCAAGGGCGCGCTCGGGCGCAAACTGGGAAGGGAACGCCAATACCAGAGAATCAGCGCACCCACCGCGATGGTCTTGATCGGATAAAGCAAATAATGCTGATCCGGGAAATAGCTCTCCACGACCAGAAAGATCGTGAACAAAAGAAATGGAGCCACAAAGGGCCATGCCCGGCGATCCATGAGTTAATTCCCCATGTTCCCAAACGCGGAATCAGAAGGAAATTCCATGACTGACTATAGTAGCGGGTTTTTCGCCGGATAAAACGGAAATAAATGATCCTCGCCGCAAGCAGCAGGGTATTTAATCTCGTTTGGGTAAATTCCCCGAAGTTTGCTTCGGCTTATGGGTAGCCCGCGATCGCCGAGCGCGGGAATTTTCCGAACCGTCGCCCGGAGGTCGACGGCTACCACGGAGGGAGGCTCCGCCTTGGGGCCCGAGGCGGCTACCTTGGGATCGACGGTCATAGACCGCCGCTACATTTGAAGGTACGAGGGCTACCACGGAGGGAGGCACCGCCGATAGGGACATCGGCGGCTACCAACGGGAGGTAGCCGCCGTTACTTTCTCCTTTAGGGAGATGGGGCGGTATGGTTCCATGTTTATCGTGGAGAATGAAAGTGAAACCAGCTTCGCCCAACACCTGAACGGAAAGCTGCATCGGCTTTTCTGGTTGTTGATTCTCGCTTTCGTGACCCTGAGCAGTTTCCGTCCGCTGATGGATAATGTGGACATCGGCTGGCATGTCGCCCAAGGCCGCTGGATGGTGGAGCATGGGGCCATTTACCGGCAGGATGCGCTCAATTATCCCAATCTTGGACATCCGGCAATTGATGAATATCCGCTTTTTCAAATCGTGCTCTATGGCGCGTGGAGTCTCGGTTGGTGGGGGCCGTCTCTTCTTGCTGCACTCGTCTATGGCCTCATGTTTGGCCTTTTGATCAGGTCGGCCAGGACTTTCAAACTTCCGGATTCATCGCTGTTCGCGCTGTCGCTCGGCTTGCTGCTGCCCTTTCTTCAGGTCGCCACCATGCTTCGCCCGCATATGGTGACCTATCTCTTTCTGGCCATCCTGGGTATTTTCCTTTTGCGACACCGGGACGCGACGAACTGGACGGCGTTTTGGCCGCTGGCGCTTCTGCAAATAGCGTGGGTTAACAGTCACAGCGGTTTTATCCTCGAACCGGCCCTGGTGGGGCTTTTCGGAGCAGAAATCATTGTGCGCCGATGGCTTCACGATAAACGCTTTCCGTGGATGACAATCCGAACGTGGGCGGGCGCGCTGCTTCTCGTCCTGCTTGCCTGTTTGATCAATCCTTATGGCATGGCGCGGCTCTACCTGCCCTTTTATCAGGAGGGGCTGGAATCGATCCGCGCCTATGTGGGAGAAATGGAGCCGCTCATCGGGGGAGCCTCCATTCTCTATGGCTATCTGGCGCTGACCGCAGTCGGAGTGGTGGCAATCGCGGTATTTCTGCGTCGGGGCGCCATTTCGTATAGCTTTCTCTTCTTTGCTCTTCTCTTCTTTATTGAAGCTCTCTCGGCCAAAAAGCATTGGCCCATTTTTGGTTTGTTCGTTCCGCTGTTAGTCCTCAGCAGCGGCGCGTTTGCAACTGCATTCCAAGCTTCGCGCAAATCCCCGGCGTGGCTGGGCATAGCCGGTCATTTTCTGGTCTTAATTCCCCTGGCGATGTCGGTGATGATACGGCTCGACGGCGATTTTCCCACCAGCCTCCAGGTTTTATGGCATGAGTATGATCGAGACCGGAGCGAGTTGGCCTTGAAAGCGACCGATTGGATGAAGACGCACGACATCGAAGGCCGTCTTTTCCATCGCAGTGAGGATGGCGGTTTGCTGCAACAGAGTGGTTACGATCATGGAGAGACTTTTGCCGACACAGGTTTTGGGAAATACGACCCGGCCTTCATCCACGAAGTCGGCCTT
This sequence comes from Verrucomicrobiota bacterium, assembly GCA_013286145.1. Lineage (GTDB taxonomy): Bacteria > Verrucomicrobiota > Verrucomicrobiia > Methylacidiphilales > UBA1321 > JABDGH01. The sequence continues at coordinate 4,514 of JABDGH010000068.1, read as the reverse complement.
GTGGGTGAACGCCCGGCGTTGTTGCCTCATTATCTCCAGGCCTATCAACCTGCCTATGTGGTCTGCGGCAATTTTTGTTATCAATGGCCTTATTATCTCCGGCAAAAGGGATGGCGCCTGATTTTTTATTCGCCGAATAGCTCGACATGGACGAGGCCGGAGACAAGAACCGATTTGCCGACCGTGCAGGATCAGGAGGTCATGCAGATTTTCGACAAGGACATCGCCTCTAACGGTCAACCGACCGACGCGCTTCTCTACGGACGCAATCTCCTCGGCTTGAATTCGCTGGGCCTGGAAGATTTCGTTTTCTCCAGGTTAAAATCGCTTCCGGATGATTTTCATAAAACTCCGTGGTATTGGGAAGCGGCTCGCATCCTTTGCTTCGACCAGCCGGGTTTCTCGCTCGATCATCGCAACGAATTGTTAAGCGAGGCGGAACATCTGCACAACGATTCGCTTACTGCGGAATTCCGCGCGTATTACCGCAACACCGCAGGCGATACGGATGGTGCGCTTCGCATTCTGGAAAATATTCCATCCAAACAACTGGGCAATTACACGGCTGAACTGCTGCTAAAAATCTACCTCGACCGGCGACGTTCCGAAGCGCTTGCCCTGGCGCGGCGCATGGACTGCTTTGATTTGCGCAACGGACGCCACTGGCAATATCTCGCCGAGGCCGAAGAGGGTGCGGGTCATCCCGAGGAAGCTGCGCGCGCCTGGAAAAAAGCCGTTTTCTATTACCCGGATGACGCGGCGTTGATGGAACAGGCGGCGGCTTTCGCTGTGCGCTCCGGCAATGCTGATCTTTCCCACGTCATTGCGGAAAGTTCCCAGATTTATGGTGGGCGATAATTTATTCGCAAGATTACTCCAACCTCATACCCAGTATATCTACAGGAGCAAATTGAGAGGAGAACGACGTCATGAAATATTCAAGATGTCCGCTGTAAATGTGTCTGTCCCTTTCCCTCTGGTTAACCGGGACAGCGGCACGAGGTTGGTGTTGTCGTAGTCCAAGTCGATCACCGCGTTTATTTTTTCTTTGGCATTTCTGGTGCTATGGTTGGCTTGTGGAGTTCACTTCACTGTAAGCAACAGCTAATGAAAACTGTAAGGCCTTATTATTTATCGAGCTGAACATTATTCGTAGAAAAATGCGGCTTTTCTGGAGTATAGTTAATTATGGAAATACCTTTTTTTTCGTTCCACTTAAAATTAATTATGTATATACCCTTACTATTTTCGGGATTCGCCCTGTTAAAAGCACGCACTCCAATCGAAAACCCTCCCGTGCAAACACCATATCGATTTTTTAAATCCTGATAAGCATAGTAATCGACTCCCAAGTCATCAGGACCTTTATTTTTTATGAATTCAGCTATTATGTATACTTTGAGAATCAAAAGCACAATAAGACTCAGTGCTGTTAGTAGAATAAGCGGTCGAAATAATGACATGTTATTTTAAAAACTATTTTTGATATTAATTCCATACCGTATTTGCCACTACTTGAGGCAGAAAAAGGGGACAGGCACGGAGACAGGATTGCAGACCCCAGGCAAAATTCAAGGCCGCCGTCCGATTATTAATGGGACGCAAAGGGACTCGCGTCCCTACCGGAAGGCACCGCCGCTAGGGCCAGCGGCGGCGGATTGTGGAGATGTATTCTTTTCCGACCGCCGATGGGCCATCGGCGGCTACCTGAATCAGGCGCGCTCCACGCACGACTACAGCTTTAATTAAAAGGCTTTAGGAGCCCCAAAAAGACAGGCAAGGAGGCTATTGGCTTGTTTTTTTCATCTGATAGAGTCTCCAAACTAGAAAAAGTGTTGATTGGAATGCGCATGTTTACTCAAATGGAGATTCTCTGATGTCGAACGCTTACGCTCTTGCCAAGGAACAGTACGTCGCCCTGGGTGTGGATACCGAAAAGGTGCTCCAAACCATGGAGCAGATTCCCGTTTCACTTCAATGCTGGCAGGGGGACGATGTGGGCGGATTTGAGCAGGCCGGAGCGGAACTGACCGGGGGCATTCAGGCCACGGGAAATTATCCGGGCAAGGCGCGCACGGCCGACGAACTGCGACGCGATTTTGAAGTGGCCGCATCCCTTATCCCCGGAAAGCATCGCATCAACCTGCACGCCTGCTACGCCGAGCTTAAGAATAAAAAAGTCGAACGGGATGCCTATACGATTGAGCAATTCTCCTCCTGGGTCGATTGGGCAAAGGAGCAAAAGCTCGGGATCGATTTTAACCCGACCTATTTTTCGCATCGGTTGTCCGCAGACGGATTTACCCTGGCCCATCGCGACAAGGGTGTGCGCCATTTCTGGATCGAACACGGCATCGCCTGCCGCAAGATCGCCGCCGAGATAGGACGTCAGTTGGGCAAGACGGTCATCACCAATTTTTGGATTCCCGACGGTTGCAAAGACACGACAGTCAGCCGCCGGAATCATCGCGAGTGGCTGGAGCAATCGCTGGATGTCATTTTCGCCGAGGCCATCGACCCATTGCTGAATCGCGATGCGGTGGAGAGCAAACTTTTCGGCATCGGTTTTGAATCCTTCACGGTGGGGTCGCACGAATTTTATCTCGGGTATGCCGCTTCCCGGCAAAAAATTATCTGCCTCGATGCGGGTCATTTTCATCCCACGGAAACCATCGCGGATAAAATTTCCTCGGTGCTGACGTTTGTGCCCGAAATTTTGCTGCATGTGAGCCGGGGCGTTCGCTGGGACAGCGATCATGTGGTGATTCTCGACGATCCCACGCGCACCATGATGGAGGAAATCGTACGCGGTTCCTATCTGGACCGGGTTCACATCGGAATGGATTTTTTTGACGCGAGCATCAATCGCATTGCCGCATGGGTCATTGGAGCGCGCAGCACCCAAAAATCACTTTTACTCGCTTTGCTCGAACCTCAAGCGCGCCTCCGGCAATTTGAGGCGGAAAACGATTTCACCAGCCGCCTGGCCCTGCTTGAGGAAGCCAAGAGCCTGCCTTTCGGCGAAGTCTGGGACGAATTTTGTCGTCGTCAGAATGTTCCCACCGGCTTTGCCTGGATGGAAACGGTGAAACGTTACGAACGTGACGTCCAGTCCCTCCGCAAATAACCACTCAATACAAACAAAAACCATAACCCTCATGAAACCCATCTACCTCATCACCAGTGGAGATTTGCGTCTTTCCGCCAATCAAACCTGCCAGGCCGCGCAGGCCGACTTGGAAAAGAACCTGGTCGCCGTCATCAAAAAAGAAGGGCATGTGGTCAAACGCGCCCATCCTTTCGATAAAACGAAGAAGCATGGATTTATCGACAGCCAAAAGTATGGCATGGAGGTCTTTCGCGATATCCCGGTGGATGCCCCGCTCATCGTGGCGGAGGCGGTCTGGCAATATAGTCATCACGTCCTGGCCGGACTCACCACGCATCGCGGGCCTCTTCTCACCGTGGCCAATTGGAGCGGCACATGGCCGGGGCTCGTCGGTCTGCTCAATTTGAACGGCTCGTTGACCAAGGCAGGTGTGCGTTACAGCACCATCTGGAGCGAAGATTTCACGGATGAATTTTTCCTCAAGGGACTCCGTTCGTGGCTCAAGACGGGCAAGATCAAGCATGACACTTCGCACGTCAAATCACTCAAGAAAATCAAGGTGCCCGCCTCCGCCGAGAAAATGGG
>JABDGH010000068.1:478-810 GCA_013286145.1 Verrucomicrobiota bacterium | reverse complement strand
ACGGCTCAAGCGCGAAAAGCTCATCATGGGCGTCTTTGATGAAGGTTGCATGGGAATGTTCAACGCCATTGTCCCGGATGAACTTTTGCATCGCACCGGTGTGTTCAAGGAACGACTGAGCCAGTCGGCCCTCTACGCCAAAATGCAGACCGTCGGCGACCTCGAAGCCCGCGCGGTGCTGGACTGGCTGTTGGCCAAGGGCGTCAATTTCAAGTTTGGTACGGACGAAGCAACTGAGTTGACCCAGGCGCAGGTTCTTCTCCAGTGCAAAATGTACATCGCCGCTGTTCGACTCGCGGCTGAATTTGGCGCGGATACCATCGGCATCCAGT
>JABDGH010000068.1:0-468 GCA_013286145.1 Verrucomicrobiota bacterium | reverse complement strand
CTCCTCAATAACGTCGATCGTCCGCCGGTCTATGACGAGACGACCGGCAAGGAACTGTTCAAGGGCGAGGCGCTCCCTCATTTCAATGAAGTGGACGAATGTGCGGGGCTGGACAGCGTGGTGACTTACAAGCTGTGGCGCGAACTCGGTTTTTCTCCCGAAAACACGCTTCATGATATTCGTTGGGGACGTCATTATAAGGATGAAAATCTCAACGCCTATGTGTGGGTGCTCCTGATCTCGGGAGCCGCGCCAGCGGAACATTTCATTGGCGGATATAAAGGCGCTTCGAGCGAGCGGCAACCAGCGATGTATTTCCGGCTCGGGGGCGGTACTCTCAAGGGCGTCAGCAAACCCGGCTGGATCGTCTGGAGCCGCGTTTATATCGAGGACGACAAATTGAAATTCGATACCGGCCTGGGTGAAGTTGTGAAGCTGCCCAAGGAAGAAACCGATGACCGGTGGAGC
>JABDGH010000067.1 GCA_013286145.1 Verrucomicrobiota bacterium | reverse complement strand
GCGAAGTCTAAGAATGCCTCTCATATGAACTCCACGTCTTCCGGTCCAAACGACCCAGCCTTGGCTCAAATTACCCGGCCGGTTTCTAATTTACAGAGTCTTCTCGAAGAGCTTCGACAACTCGAAGGCTGGTCATTTCGCGGACTGCGCGATTCTTCCTGGACAATCGAGTCCTCCATCGAAAGAGCGGCCCGTCGTCGTGAACTTAACATCAATGAATATGAGCCTTTTTGCGTAAGAGAATTTCAGCGACGAGCCCAAACCTACTTTCCAAATTTGCCGAATTTGAAGGACACAGTGGAATGGCTTGCTCTGATGCAGCACTATGGGGCGCCCACACGATTGATTGATTTCACGGACTCGTATTGGGTCGGTTTATTTTTTGCCTTGGAATACTCCGAGGGTGATTCCGCCTTGTGGGCAATAAAGCATGCCGGGCTCGCAGTGCCCGTGCAGTGGCAAAGCTACGTCACCGATCGAAATAAGTCGCTCGCTAATGTTATCAAGCTCGATACCCATGAAAATCAAGGTAGCTTGAAGCCCATTGATTTAATCGATCAAGATGTGCCATTTCGAGTGAATGATCGGTTGGACATCCAGAGAGGCCGTTTTCTGTTTTCATACGAAATCAACAAGCCTTTCTTGCGGGTTTATCAAAATCAATTTGGATTGAATCAAAACCAGATCAGGAAATACGTAATCCCGAAAAACCTCCGCAACAGCATCGTGGATCGCCTTTTGGAGACCAATTGCGATGCGCGAACACTCTTTCCGGGGCCTGATGGGTTTGCCCGTTCATTTCAAAATCTACGCTTGCATTAGACCAAACGCTGGTGCTTTAAATGCTCAATATCGACTCCCAAATGCCAACAGCTTTGTCAGCACAACTTCAAGCCAAGCAGGGGAACTCCCTTGGGCGTTCGAGCATCAAGGAGGATATGGCTATAATAGGCCGCTTGGCCGGCCAATAATAGACGCGAACCCGGATCGCTAATAATGTCTTTCACGTTTAAGTTTTCGGTTTTGCCAGCCATACAGTATTTTACGACGCCTCCAGTCGTTCCTCCGGCAAGCAAACTGCTATGAAAGAATTTGCGGTGATTGGGGCTGGAGGCTGGCTCTAATAAGTCTGGCAGTGAAGCACCAACCAAACCAACGCCTATTGCCAAAAATGCTTCCACAAAGTCTAATTTCGATAAATCACGCGAACCATCAGGCAAAACTGGCAGGCACGCATATTGCATGCCTAAATTCGCCACGAACGCTGTGGACATACCGGTGAGCGCATGAGCGCGATAGTTTGGCATGGGTTTGATTTATAGCAAAAAAATGGCCAAATGTCGATTCATTTGGAAAATCGATAGTGGGTCAGTTTGAAATCAGATGGCCGGGTTTAGGCTGGCACGGTCGAGCCCGTCCGCTATGGTCATGCTATGCCCAAGAAAGACTTTTTTCAGGTGGCCTTTCAGAACGCCCAACAGGCGGCGGGGCTAACCCCACCCAAGGCACCCGCAAAGGGTAGGCAGGTGGGAGGTTTAAAAGGTGGCCGAGCGAGGGCCAAGGCACTCACCAAAAAACAGCGTGCTGAAATTGCTGGAATTGCAGCAACGGCACGGTGGAAAAAGAGTGGGGTCTAGCCGGATTGCTCATCCTCCTGGACATTTTTGCGGAGTTCAATGTCCATTGTGAAATCTGTTTCATACGGGATAGGTTCTTGATTCGAATGGACACGATTCCAATGGTCAAGGTCAAGAACCGCCTGATAGATGTCACCCACGCTTTGCTCCCGCCGTTGCGTTACGGCCTTCGCCATGTGTTTTCTGGGGGCGGAATCGATTTCCACCCAGAAGGTACCTTGTCCTTGCGAAATGGCGTGGTAAACCCGGTAGGGTCGCCCAGTTTTCCCATCTTGCTCAGTTAGCTCACGAGCTGCCCGGCTGAACTCGTGGGCAAGAATTTCCTCGGGTGTCTTGGGTTGGGGTAGTTCCCAACCCATTTTAATGGCCTCGGCGGCCACGTCCTTCATATCTATTTCGGGATTACCCGTTTTCTCTTGGAAAAAACGGATAAACGCCTGCATTTGCTGGTGTTTAGTCATAAATTAATTTCCAGTTGGAACCACATCGCCCCATCCATCCACAAGTGCTCCGTCGGCGCGAACAATATGACGAATTTTGACGAGGTGATTTTGAAATAAATCATAGCGTCCAGTGCCCCGTCGCAATTGACCAGCCACGAGGCCTGGATGAACAGATACCATTTTGGCCAAAGCCAACATATCTCGTTCGGTTATTAATGGTGCCTTACGGGACACAAAGGCTTTCAATGTTTTTTGCGGAACGCAAAAATCCGCCGCCGCCTCATTGGCAATTTTTTCCTCTTCGGCAATGCCTGGTGAGTCACCGGATGGGCTCCCGTCCATGTCGCTGTCAATCGCTATGCCGGATTTGCCATGCTCCTGCAAGACGTGTTCAAGTTCGTGGCGAAGCACAAACCAAAAATTGTCTATGCGGTCAAATCGAAGAGTGAGGGCAATCACCGGCTTGGTGTCATCTAGCCACATGCAAACTCCATCCACCTTGGAGCCCGGCAAGGATTCAACAAGGAGAAAGCGTATTCCGGCCTCGAAGAGTATTTTGGGCACTTTTCTAATCGCGTCTGCGGAAATCAAAAGTTCATGCAATATCCGTTCGGCAGCACGGACAGATTGGGGAGAATAGCGCGGAACCATCATCTCCGACGCCAATTGATTCACCCGATAAAGCCACGCCAATTGCGTAGGAGTCGTTTCGCGCGTAACGTTGGTTTTTTTGGCGGCGTGGGGCATTACCTCGATTTCATCAATGGAGTTTGCGCCAAAAAATCTCGTGATTTCTGCCTCAACTTTCGGCATGTCGCGTACGCTGTCCACATTGAGCCAGCCGCGCTTAATCATTTCGGCGATAGGCAATTTGCCAAAAAGGTTAGCGCGATTAGTGCGTCCGGGATCGGGGAGTGCGACATAGCGAGCCTTCGCCAAGTCGTAGGATTTTTGGAGGGCCAGGAAATTTTCGGCAGGGATGTTGAATACCTCCGAAAAAACTAATGCCATTTCGGCATTCATGGCTTTTTTGCCGGAGATGATTTTGTTGATTGCCGTTTCGTCCATTTCCAAGACAATAGAGAGCACGCGCTTACTCCATGCGTTTACCTCAAGTAAAGCCTCAATCAGTTGGCCAGGCGTCTTGAATTTCGGGTCAGCGGGATCTATAGGGGTGTTGGTCATTTCTAGGGTTAAGAATGCCAGCTTAAGGAGCATCGTCAAACAAAAACTTGCGAAAATCGTCATTTTTAGCAAACTGACCTATAATGCTTGCCAAAATGGGCAATGTGGGCGAAATTGGCCCAATGAACAGGCTGACTAACGCCCAACGCGCCCAAATCCTCGCTCTGCTCTGCGAGGGCAATTCCATCCGCGCCACCGTCCGAATCATTGGGGCGAGCAAGAACACTGTCGTTAAGCTGATTTGCGACCTTGGCCGGGCGTGCTCCGAGTATCAGGACAAAACCTTTCGCAATCTGAAATGCCGTCAAATCCAGTGTGACGAGATTTGGTCATTCGTGGGCTGCAAAGAGAAGAACGCGACCGCCATGCACAAGGCCAAGGGACAAGGGTCTGTATGGACTTGGACAGCCCTAGATGCCGAAACCAAGCTAATCCCTTGCTGGTTTATCGGAACCCGCGATGCGGCCGCGGCTTGGCACTTTATGAACAACCTCGCTGGCCGTCTCGCCAATCGGGCGCAACTCACGACTGACAGCCACAAGGCTTACTTCTCCGCCGTAGAGGACAATTTCGGAGCCGAGATTGACTATGCCATGTTGAACAAGATTTACGGCAAGCCCGACGAAAGCCCGGAGCATCGTTACAGCCCGGCACGGTGCATGGGCGCGAAGAAGACTCTGATTTCCGGAACCCCGGATTTCAAGCACACTTCCACTAGCTACGCCGAACGGCAGAATCTTAACATTCGCATGGACAATCGCCGGTTCACCCGGCTAACAAACGCCTTTTCTAAAAAGGTTGAGAATCACGAATACGCCTTCGCCATTACGATGATGTTTCACAACTTCTGCCGGATTCACCAGACCTTGCTCGTTACCCCCGCAATAGAGGCCGGAATCGCCGACCACGTTTGGGAGCTATCAGAAGTGGTTGCGCTCCTAGACCAAAAAGGTGTAGAGCAAGCGGCATGACGCTCGAAGAATATCTCAAGGATAAGCGGAATAAGGCCAAAGCTGAATCGGCAAACGACTTATATAAGAAAACGATAGAGCATTTATTAACGGACATACATGACGAATCCTTATCTCAAAAACAGGAGAGAGATGGCTCAGAAACCGTATCGCGCACAATGGCTAGATTTGCATCTTTGTTAGTGCTTTTGGGAAGAAACGCTGATGATAGGGCTCGGGATAATCTAAAGAAGCAAGAGACGCTTGAAAGGTTAACATGGGTACTTGTAATCCTAACGGCTGTATTGGCGTTCCTTACAGCTGCGTTATTGATAGCCGGCAAATGACCATTTCAAACTGACCATCTGCCGGAAAATCAACCGAATCAGAATGCCTTGCAACTGACGAGGTAATCAGCCCCGCGCCGGCACTTTCAGTTTCGTGCGGATATGCACGTTGACTTCTGCTGGATCGTAGTAAACGAAATGCCCGACCCGATGGCTGGGAATGCGCCGCAGTTTGGTCCATTCGCGGAGCGTGCGGATGGATGGCTCCCGGTCCTTCGGGAAAATCCCGGAGAAGCGGAGGCCGTTAATGTCGGTGAGCTGGCTGGTGAGGGTGGGCGGGACGAAGGATATATCCATCCGGTATTTTACCACCAACCTTGTCCCGAACGCTGCGAACGCCCCAATTTCCCTAAGTTGCAGATAATCAATAAAATCACTTCGTTGGGCGGTCCGCAAAGAAAGGTATAATTATGTTCATGCTGTCTCTGTCGCTTATCGACATACGTTGGGGCAGCATGAAAAGCATTTTGCTTTCGATTATCCAAGACACGACATTCCTTACATTCAAAGGCCCTGTCGGCCTTTGAGGCTCCTTCTGCATAAATTTCTGTTCTTAAACTTTTGACCAGGGCCACACCTTTTATGAGGCCCCAAGAGCCCACCTCCTCGGCTTAACCTTCACGGTAACGGTAAAGATTAAGTCAGTCTGATCACTTTTCGATGCCATGGCAGGCTTGCTATGAAGTTCGTTCGCAATTCAAGAGAAAACCTTGTACAAGATAAGGTTTGTTAGTCCCATCATATCCATTCGTCAATTCGCCAATTTCCTTTTCAGCCTCAACAATTGTCTTACTCGCCAATCGATTTCGCTTATTCTTATCATACGTGACGATGTCCGAGCCAAACCAAATGACTAAATAAAGGCCGGCAGCGTCCAGTTGATGCGCAAGATATCTATCGGCGAGTTGTTCCTTCAGGGCCGTCGCAATCTCTGGATGCCAATTCCCCTTAATTTCGATAACCACCTTGGGGATATGGGTGTCACTTCCTCGATGAGAGGGCGCCTCAATCGAAATATCCGTCTTTTGACCCGGGCGAGGAACTACTTCCCTTCCGATTACGCACCCCTTAGATGCGGAAAGATCATCTTGAAACCATGCCGCGATCTGTTGAGCCAAATATTCTTCACTGCGGGGCCCCCTAATGACTGGTCTTTGGGGTGTGCCGCCAATATCCCAGAATTCGAGCAGCCGGGGGTTAACGCTAGCTGCAATCCGTTTATTCAGCCGTGCCAAAGATTCTACGACTACCTCTAGAAGGTCACGAGAATCGTGGATCAAACGTGTGCCCCGCGACCCCATCAGTGCCAAAACTTCAGACGGCGAAGGGCGATTCCATTGACTAGAACGATAGTTCTGTCGAGCCTGATGAAAACGTCGCAACATGCCGTACCGGACCTCTGACAACTCCTGGGCATGGGCAAGCTTCCAAAGCTCACGACAGGCATTTTCATCTCCGAGATTTGTCAATGCATCTGCAACTTGGCGACGGAAGTCAGATACTTTCCCCCGAGAATACGCTTTCACCACGCCACTGGCAACGGGAGGATCATCTTCTATGGGATACAATTTAGCCGTCAAAAGATAAAGGCTAGCGAGCTGGTGGGCCTGAAGACCCGCAAATAAATGCTTTTTTTCAGTATCTTCTTCGATTCCGGCAGCATTCCAAATTGCCTCCTTTGAAATCTCGTTTTCCAGCTGTAATAGCACCCATAACTTGTCCCAAACCAAATTGGGAACCACCCGCAGAGCAACCCCCAAGACTACACCCATCGAAGGTTCGTTCATCGTTGAGGGAGATGCAGATAACAGACAGTTAATCTTTCTCGCGAAATTAGCCGCCGCATTTTCAGCCAAAAAAAGAGCCAAATATCTCAAGGGAGTCTGACGGAAACCGGCTGAAATAATCAAATTCCAAACCATATCGAAGATCATTTCATCCACGCACGATTCGAATCCTTGAAGCGCGACAATTATACCGGAATCGGCTTGGGCTTGGTGCGTGATTTCCCTCCGAAGACATACTAACGTTTCATGAGGTGCATGGCGATAGATCCAGCTTCGAAGACGCGACTGAATGTCGCCGCTTTCATATCCAAAGCTAATAATCTGACAAGTCCACTTTTTCACAAGGGCCGAAGCCAACTCGAGATGGTTGTCAACATTTTCAATATTAAGTCGAAGGGAAGCGTAGCCAGCCTCGTCAAAATTTGAATGAGAACCAGGCTCGTACTCTCCCGGTTCACAATCAATGGCGAATTTGGCGGCCGCGACAAGCGCACGTTGTTGCTGCCCAGGCGACAGATAATCCCATCCGACCCAGATCCATTGTTCTCCGTGCGGGGCCTGATGTTTCCAATTTGGGGAAAAATGAAGAATCTTGATAAGATGGGCCCACCAACTTGGGTGGCCATCGCATTTATCCAGGGTGAGACTGACTTCTTCTGCCCAATCGCGACGTTCAGCGCCGGCTATTCTCTCGCGTCTCCATCGTTCAGACTCATTAAAACGCTCCCTGGCTTCCCGGCCCTCTTCACTGTCGAGATCCACGGCCTTTAGCCACGCAGAAAAAACCTTGTTGGCTTCTGGTTCAGATTCGATAAACGCAGTAATCTCATTTGAATGTTTCGGGAATAAATCCAAAAAGGAGAACTTTAACATTTCACAAATGACCAACGCTATTCTCGCCTTGATCGGTGGATTTGCAGCCATCCATCCATCAAATAACCAGCTAAAGTCTTCAGTTCCGACAAGTCGAATTTCCGAGTCTAGATAGACCCTGAAAATCCTTTCTTTGACCCGCGGGTCTGCCCACCACTCTCCGAGCTTCAAAATTTCCACGATTAGTTTTTTTCGAATCGATAGGTTCTCACTTATTACCCTTTTTAACGTCTTGTTATTCGCTTTGCCCAGACGATGGAGAATAAGTTCTTCATGAAGGTCAACCCAGAATCTCACGAAGCTATTTGTAATAGTAGAGTCGTCTAAGTTTTCAAAAGCCAACTGAATGACGGCTTCTCCAAATTGCTCGAACCGCTCCTGCCACCAAGCCTCCTTCTCCCGCAGAAATATTATGGACGCTGGGATATCTAAAATGGTGAGGTATTTGGGAAGTTCAAGACTGATAAACATTTCATAGACGCCCATGAAATTTTCGCGCTTCGAAGGCGTAAAATACTCAAGCGCCTCACGTACTGGCATCTCACGCGGAACCAGCTTCCGAAGCGCCAAACCGCGGATATTATCATTCTCATCCCGGGCGGAAATTTCACCCGATAACAGGTCTTTTAAGACACTTGGGTTGCATTCTCCTAGAATCTCGCAAATTGCCCCAGCGGCATCATCGCGTAGCTCCTGGCCAATTCCGTCACGCCAAAGAAAGTCCCATAGCTCTGGAAGGAGGGCACTTAATTTGCATTTTTCGCAGATCTCAATTGCCAAGGTGCATACTGCCATGTCAGTTGCGGA
>JABDGH010000066.1:3032-8070 GCA_013286145.1 Verrucomicrobiota bacterium | reverse complement strand
GGGATGCAGCCGACATTCAGGCAGGTGCCGCCGAGCGTTTTATCCTTCTCCACGATGGCGGTCTTGAGACCAAGTTGCGCGGCACGAATCGCGGCGACGTAACCGCCGGGACCGCTCCCAATCACCACCAGCTGATAATCAAAGTCGGGCATGGAGAAAGTTTTCTATACCTCCAGCAACACAGCCGCAGGATTCTCGACCACTTCCTTGATATGGGCCAGGAACGTGACTGCTTCCCTGCCATCGACGAGCCGATGATCGTAGGTAAGGGCCAGGTACATCATCGGGCGAATCTCCACGCGACCCGCGATGGCCACAGGGCGATCCTGAATCGTGTGCATCCCGAGGATACCGCACTGGGGCGGATTAAGAATCGGTGTCGAGAGAAGCGAGCCGAAGACACCGCCATTCGTGATGGTGAAAACGCCGCCTTCGAGATCGGTCAGTGTGATCTTGCCATCACGCGCTTTTTTCGCATAGGCCGCGATGGTTTTTTCGACTTCGGCAAAGGAGAGTTTATCCGCATCGCGCACGACTGGCACGAGCAGCCCCTTCTCGGTCGAGATCGCCACGCCGAGGTCATAGAAATGATTTTGCACCACTTCGTCGCCGTCGAGCCGCGCATTGATCGCCGGAACGATTTGCAGCGCATGAACCACGGCTTTTACAAAGAACGACATGAAGCCGAGCTTGGTTTCGTACTTCTTGACGAAGCGATCCTGGAACTTGGTTCGCAACGCGATGATGTTGGAGAGATCAACTTCGTTGAACGTGGTCAGGTGCGCGGTTTCCTGCTGGGCACTTAAGAGACGTGCCGCGATTTTCTGGCGCAGAGGTGTCATCTTCCGGCGCGACGTGCGCTCACCCGTGCTTGCAGAGGCTTGTTTTGGACTCGCCGATGGCGAACTGGTTTTTTCAACATTTTCAACAGCCAAAACATCACCCTTAAGAATACGGCCATCTTTGCCAGTGCCCTTGATTGAGGCTGGGTCGATGCCTTTCTCTTCCGTCTGATAACGAACAGCGGGCGAAAGATCATCGGCATTTTTGCCTCGTGCGGAAGAAGTTGCGACGGGAGCCGCCGCTGCGGTGCGGGCAGGTGCTGTCACCGTGCCGTTAGCAACTTCCTTCTTTGTTGTAGCCTCCTTCTTTGGCTCTGTCTCCGCAGGAGCCTTGGCTTTTTCGTCAATGCTCGCCACGACTTGACCGATTTTGACTGTGTCGCCTGCTTTCACCAAATGTTTCAACTGGCCCGAACTTTCGGCAACAATTTCGGAAGTTACCTTGTCGGTCTCGATTTCAAAAATGGGCTCACCCGTCTTGACGTAACTGCCGTCCGGTTTGCTCCAGACGCCAAGAATACCTGAGGTAATCGATTCACCGACAGAGGGGACTTTGATTTCGATGGGCATATTAGAAATAATTTAGGGGTCAAAATTTGTGGATGCTAGTGGGTCAGTTCAAGCTGGCATGTTAAACTGAGACTCCATTGTTCAGACAATCGCGAAAGCTATAGCCGAGGCTGGAGGCATCTTTTATAAATTTGGAAAGTTCTGTTTCTTTAATCTCACCTACCAACTTCAGCTTGCGGGTTTCTTTGGGGCAAGTTACGTAAAGATAATACCCCTTACTGATCGCCTCGTACAAACACAACACGCCTATACCTCCGAAAAATATCAATCCCAAACCCCAATACAACCCTCTTACGCCACCCATCAGTGCCAAATATATCCCCGTCAGGCCAAGAGCAACAAGAAGCAATCCCAGAATTGCTAGCATGAGTGGCCTCTCTGCATGAGATCCAAATTTCATCTCAATAAATTGAACCTTTTCCTTTGGAATGAAAATTATCCTTCTGCCCTCATTAAACTCTGAAAGTCCCTTTTCAGAAACTGTTATGTTCAAATACGACCACTGATTTACGGGCGTTGCGATTTGAGCACTCATTCGACCTTAAAAATTTATCCAAATCCGTTCCGAAATCAAAATGCCGTCTTTTCGTTCATAGCGTGAACGCCTGGTTGAGTATCTCGCGCTGTTCGAGTTCGTGAATCGCTGTCGCGCCGGTAGCCGTGCTGGCCGAGGCGTCGCGGCCTGCATAGAGAATGTCCCGACCAAATAACTTACGCAAGCGCGGCTCGATAAAATTCCACGGGCCCATATTGGCTGATTCTTCCTGGCACCAAACGATCTTTTCCAGCTTGGGATAGCTCGCAACGGCATCCTGAAGCTTCTTTTCGTGCAAAGGATATAGCTGCTCAACGCGGATGATCGCGGTGTCCTGGATATTCCCCGCCTTGCGATGATCGAGGAGATCGAAGTAAATCTTTCCACTGCAAAGAACCGCCCGCTTTGCCTCTTTGGGCATAGTCGAATCGGGCAGAATTTCCTCGAACCGGCCCTTGGCAAAATCGTCGATGGAGGACGCACATCGAGGATCGCGCAACATGCCTTTGGGCGTCATCAGGATGAGCGGCTTCTTGATCTTGCGCAACGCCTGGCGACGCAGGATATGAAAGTAGTTTGCCGGCGTCGAGGGGTTGGCCACCTGGATATTGTCCTCGGCGCAGGCTTGCAGATAACGCTCCAACCGCGCACTCGAATGTTCCGGCCCCTGACCGTGATAACCGTGGGGCAAAAGCAGCGTAATGCCCGACGTCTCGCCCCACTTCGTTTCCGAACAGACGACATATTGATCGATCACGGTCTGCGCGCCGTTGGCAAAATCGCCAAATTGCGCTTCCCAGAGCACGAGCATATCGGGAAAATCGAGCGAGTAGCCGAAATCGAAACCGAGCACGGCAAATTCGGAGAGAGGGCTATTATAAACGCAAAACTTGGCCTGATCCGATTTGATATTGTTGAGTGGCGTGTAGCGCTCACGGGTGTTCACGTCGTAGAGAACTGAGTGACGTTGCGTGAATGTGCCGCGACGGCTGTCCTGGCCTGAAAGACGCACCGGACAACCGCTTTCGAGCAGACTGCCGAAAGCAAGCGCCTCGGCGGTGCTCCAGTCGAGCGGAGCCTTGCCCTCGATCATCTCATGACGAGTTTGCAACCACCGCTTGATCTTGGGATTGAGTTCAATTTTTTCCGGTTCCCGGGTGATAGCCGCACCGATTTCGCGAAGCTTTTCCATCGGCACCGCAGACTCGAACGGATCGAGCAATTCCGGGCAGGTACGTGATTTACGCAAGGCCGGAACGATGGTCTTGGTTGCCACTTTCGATTTGAGCAAGGCGTTGTTAAGCCTCTCTTCGAATGTGGAGCGGAAGGTGTGCACTTCGTCCGGCGTGATGTCGCCCAGCTTGACGAGGTGCCCGAAGAAAATATCACTGATGGGCGGGTGATCCTCGATCGCGGAATACATCAGCGGCTGGGTGAAGCGGGGTTCGTCGCCTTCGTTGTGACCGTGGCGGCGGTAACAATACATATCGACCACGACATCCTTCTGGAATTGTTGCCGGAACTCAAAGGCGAGCTGGATCGTCGTGACGGCGGCAACGGGATCGTCACCGTTAACGTGAAAAATCGGCGAACCGAGCATCTTGGCGACCGAGGTGCAATACTGGCTGGAAGAACCATCCACCGGCGACGTGGTGAAACCGATCTGGTTATTGATGATGATATGAATGGTGCCGCCTGTCCGGTAACCCTCGAGTTGCGAAAGATTAAGCGTTTCGGCGACGACCCCCTGCCCGCTGAATGATGCATCGCCGTGGATGAGAATGGGGAGCACCTTGCGCCGTTGCGCGGTATCGTTGAGCTTGCGCTGCCAGGCGCGCGTTTTGCCTTCCACAACCGGATCGACCGCCTCGAGATGACTCGGGTTCGGTGCAAGACTCAGGCCAATCCTGTTTCCGTTAGTCGTTGTGACGATGGCCTCGTAACCGAGATGATATTTTACATCGCCATCACCAAGCTCGGAATTGGGCACATAATTTTCCGCAAATTCGTTGAAAACAAATTCGTAATCCTTGCCCAGGATATTCGCCAGGACGTTGAGCCGTCCCCGGTGGGACATTCCCATGACAATCTGTTCCACTCCCAGGCGCGTACATTCCTCTAGGATTTTGTCGAGCATCGGGATGATGGTCTCGCCACCTTCCAGCGAAAAACGCTTCTGGCCGACATAGCGCGTATGGAGAAATTTCTCGAAAAGCTCGCCTTCCAGCAAGTGAGTGAGCACCCGCCTTTTCTCCGCGTTCGGAAGGGTATCGTTGCGGAGGCGTCCTTCTTCGATCCGATCACGCAGCCAGCGACGAATCGTGTAATTCTCGATGTGCATGTACTCGATGCCGACATGGCCGCAATACGTTTCGCGAAGCAAGTTGATGATCGTCCGCAAGGTCATCGTGGAACGCTGCCCCGCCCAATAAATTTCAAACTCGATTTCGAGATCAGCCTCCGTAAGCTGCATGTACTCGAGATTCAGTTCCGGGGTCGTTCGCTTGACGAGATTGAGCGGATCGAGCTTCGCCTGCTGATGACCGAGCCTGCGATAGGCGCTCACAAGGGCATCGACCCGCGATTGGTTCGGTCGTTCGGCACTCAGGAGGTTGGAGGAAGCGTCAGCCTTGGCCGTTTCGGCCCCACGTTTGGGCGGCAATTGCTGGCAACCTAACTCGAACCCGGTGAAAAAAGCGTTCCACTGGGCATCCACGCTGGCTGGATCGCTTTTCCATTGCGTATAAAGTGCGTCGATCTGGGGGCTGTTTTCGGCGGAGGCGGCATCGGTGCGCGAGGCGCCATTTGTGTTCACGGCTAGACTGAACCCATTGGGCATGACGGTCATAGGATGCACCATCTTACTCCTTGAGCTTGAAAGTGGCAATCTTGGCGATTCATGGGGCAGGGTTGGCGAGGGTAAGCGCCGTGAGAGCGGGTGGATGCGCAGGAACGATCCGGTAAAAACGAAGCCCTTCGATATGATCGGTCAGATTTTTGAGTGGATAAACGCCCCAGGCTGCTCCGCGCGCCGGATCCTGAATCAAATAATCCCAGCCCGCTTTACCCACTACCACTACAAAGTGAGGGT
>JABDGH010000066.1:0-3022 GCA_013286145.1 Verrucomicrobiota bacterium | reverse complement strand
AGTCGAATAATCACCGGGTTGCCTGCCAATAGATTCTGATCCACCAGCGCATAAGAAGGCGGAGCTTCATACGCTTTTTCGACCTGGCTGTAGGGTGCGACTTCCGCCGCTTTTTCCCAGTAAATCCAACCCTCATCGGTATAACCACCATGCAGGGTCAGGTATTGATTCAATCGCTGCGGATCGGTATCGACGCCATAGGCCGAAAGCACCATTGCTGCCGATGTAACTGCGCAACCCGCCTGCCCCATCGTGTCGATGGTTGGCCCGAGCAAGTCGAAGTTCCAACGTGGATCATTCTGCTCGAAAATGGGCACCGGGATCATCACTTCTTGAAGAAAATAGCGTCCACCGCTCGACGAAATCGTATGTTTCCAGCCCCAGAAAGCTGGAACACCATAATAAAAAACCACAGCAAGAACAGCACCTCCCAGCCACAGGATCAGTCGTCCCCGGGTGTGGTTGCGTGATGGCGCTATCTCCCGTGAGCGATAGACCGGACTGAGCGACGCCAGTGGAACTGAAGTGGTGGACATCTAAGCATATCTTATCGTGTCTGAGGGTTGGAAACAAGGCATGTCCGGCAGGTATAAGAGACTGTCGTGCAACAACGAACCTGCATGACATAAAACTACTAGCTCCCTATTCCAAGCAATCTGTTGACTCTCCACGGCTACCAGACCAAAAATCGTTCTTTCATCTGGACGGTTTTGTCAGGCTATAACCTTATTTTGGAGTTCCGATAAAGGAACGACGACGAGAATATAATGAATACCATCGGGCCGCATCTCAGCCGGATTCGTTACCGGCAGGGGCTGATCCAGCCTGCCCAGACCCGGATGCGGAAATGGCGTTCGGGTATCGTGCTTATCATTGTGCTGGGTGCGTTGGCACTCATGACCATTCTGCTCCTGGCGTTGTTACAAGGCTCATCCCATCAGGTGCGCGGGGCGGAAAATGAGGCCGCCCTTGCGCGGGAAAAGATGCTGGCCGATTCCGCTGTCGCACTCGTGATCGGCCAGATTCAACAAGCTTCCACGCAGCAGGGACAGGCCTGGATTTCCCAACCCGGCTTGCTTCGGACATATCCGGCAACCCTCCCACGAAAGCCGAGCGCCAGTTACAAACTCTATTCCTCCGCGCAAATGACGGATACCAGCGGCACACTCAATTTTTTCGCCACCGATGTTCCCTCCGATTGGAATTCGGTGGCCAATCGAAGTGTTTACACCGATCTTAATGCGGCCCAGCAAATGCCCGGTCTCTTTGGCCGCTCGATTTATCCGATCCTTGACCCGGCGGCGGTTACGAATGTGCAGGGAATGAAGATCGACGACGGTCACGGCGTGGAGATGCCGGTCGCGTGGATTTACCAGTTTCAGGATGGCACATTCGGCCCACCCAACAAGGGCACCAAGGCGAATCCCATCGCGGCACGCATCGCTTTCTGGACCGACGATGACACGTCCAAAATCGACATCAACACGGCAGGTTGCGGATCACCTTGGAGCACGCCTCATGTCAACTCGACGGATGATCACACCTGGAGCACTGACCAACCTGCCAACGGAGAATTTTCGAGCTATCCGGGGCATCCCGCCACGACTTCGCTGGCCGTTGTTTTCGGCGCTGGAAGCAATCCGCTTTCACCACAACAATTGCTCGGACTCACGCCGCGTTACAGTTTCGGCGGTTCCGAATTTGGCACAAAACCAACCGCACCGGGAGATGTCGTTCCGGCGAAAACGGATCAGCTATACGCGTCGGTCGATGAGTTGTGCTTCGGAACCATTTTGAACGGCTCGGGGCAACGCCAGCCCAATCCGATTACTCCCGATCAACTCAACGTGGCGCGTTTTGTTCTCACGGCACATAGCGAGGCACCCGAGACAACTCTGCTGGGCGAACCACGTATCGCCATCTGGCCAGTGTCGGACGTTCCCCAGGATTCAACGCACACCACGCCCTTGGATCGCGCAGTGCAAAATGCTGCCACTGTCGGCGTACGGAATTATTTCTTCAAGCGTCATAACGCGCAAAGCCCGACGGATGATTTGAACCCGGCGATTATCCCCTCCAACGCGCAACTTTTCGATGACCTCATAGCGCGTGGCAATCTCGACCTGCCCGGTTACGGCACGCATTTCACTCAAAAATATCCCGGCGCGAATTGGACACAGATTATTCTCGAAATTACCGATTTTATCCGTGGGTTGAATGCGATTGATCCGAGCCCGCCGCCTTTTGTTCCCTACGCCGCAGAAGATTCGTCGGGAGTAGGGCGCGCCTTCATCGTTCCGTTGACAACGACATACGGAGCAGGAACTGGACAAACGACTTTGCGTGGATTAGGCCGCTGTCCGACGCTTTCCAGTCTTACGCTCGTTTTTTACGTTTGCGGGTTTGGATTCAACGACGGAACGTCGATTGATTACGATCTAACGCCGGACGATGCAACCTCACTCTCTCCGGCAGGGGGCAGTTGGAACAAACATTTTCTTCCCGGATCGCCGGACTGGAAAAATGTCACATCCGAATTGGTTCGCGCGTTCGTCGTGCCTTGCACTTTTCAGCCCGGTTGCGCTTATCCCGAGGTAAGTGATGCGTGTGATATTCAGATCGAGGGCCTCGATGCCATCAAGGTAAGCAGCGGCCTAGCTTCAGGCGATTTCGGTTTCAAAAAGACTTTGAACTCTCGCCTTTTAAGCGATGCCTTGAAAGTGCTGCCCGTCGAGCGTGCGTGGGGTGGCAACGAAGGCCCCCTCGCCTGGCGCGCCGCAGCCCTGGACGCGATGGGGCAGGTGCAAGGAGCAAGTGGAGCGCCCTATGCCTTTGCGGGTACCAAGCCATTTCCCATATCTTTTACGGGGCCCGTCGCACAACGCGATCCACAGGCAGGCGGTTCATCGTGGCCTCCAACAAGTGTTCTTAATTTTAACGAAGTGAAAGGGATCATCGTGCGCATTCGCGACCGCAATGGCGTTCCCCTGCAAACGCTCAACGTCGATTTACCCGCCTTTAC
>JABDGH010000065.1:6044-8521 GCA_013286145.1 Verrucomicrobiota bacterium | reverse complement strand
GTCGGTCTCCTGACCGGTCAGGAACGTATAGCGTTGTTCGAGTTCATCATACTCGGTGATCGCTTCGAGATTCACCGGGCCGATCGCATCGAGCGTGGCGCGCTTGGCGGCAACGTCCGTTTCAAGCGTCGCCCAATCGGTCGCAGCGTCCTCTTCGCCGAGTTGCGCCAGGTCTTCCAGTTCCTTCTGGTAATCGCGACGGAATCGTTCGCGAAGATTGGTCAGGAAAAGTTTTTGCTCGGCGAGCTTTACTTCATTTTCCACCCGGGCCGTCTGGATCTCGCCCTGTTCACGACGCAACGTCCGCAAGCCGCTTTCCTCTTCATCAATCCGTCGCTGCGCTTCGGTGCGCCTGGCCTGGGTCTGCTCCAGTTCGCCTGTAATGCGGGTCTGGGCTTCACTTTTTTCGGCATGTTCCCGCTCGGCAACGGCAATCTCCTCCCGGGCCTGAAGCACACGCTGCTCGTGCTCGGATGATTCGCGTTTGCGTTGCTCGCCCAGCTCGCGTAACTCCTGCAAACGATTCGCCACTGGCTCGCGCTGCTGCTGCCACGCTTCGCATTGTTGAGTCTGTGTTGCCAGTTCAATCCGCAATTCAGTCAAGGCGGCGGTCTGTGCCGTTTCCCTGGCGGCCAATTCTTCCAACTCGGTTTTAAATTCAGCCATCCGCGCCTCGGCTTCACGACGGGCGGTTTCCGCCGATGTCATCGCTTCACGCAAACGCGTGTGAAGTTCGTGATCGCCCTGTTCCTGGACCCCAAGGCGGGTCATTTCGCGCGCGGCATCCTCGACTTGCCGCAGGATCTGCGCTTCTGCGGCCTGTGCCGAGCGTTCTTCCTGGCGCTGGGTAGCCACGCCGATTTCAGCTTCCTGCACCGACGCCCGGCATTGCTCAAGCAAGGTCGATTTTTCTTCAAGCGCATTCTGCGCGGCATTCGTGATTGTTTGCTCTTCGGAAACCTTCGCCACTGATTGGATGAGTTCCGCTTCGAGCTTGCGCAACTCCGATTGCCGCGTCAGCACCGCCAGCGATGCGCCCGCTTCCTGTCCCACCAGCAATAAACCACTGCGCGTGATGAGCTCGCCCCCCCGTGTCGCGATGGTGCTCTGTGGTTGCGCTGCTTTCAGCTTCCAACCAGCGGCGATATCTTCAACGACATGCGCGTCCTCCAACAAAGAAGCAACGAGTTCGCTCACCACCGTCTTGGTCGTGATGAACCGCGTGGCGTGTGTTTCAGCGCTGGAAGGCAATGGCGTCGGACGCGCCGTACGCAACGGAGCAAACGCACACTGTTCCTTGCCTGCCAATTTTTCACGCCATGTTTGAACGGCTGCATCATTGTTCAAAATCAAGGCATTGACCGCATCACCCAGCAGCAATGCGAGCGGAGCTTCATAGCCTGCCTGAACGAAAATATGGCCGGAGAGCGTACCGTTGATTTCACTGGCAGCCTCTGATTTAAGCAGGCGCTGCGTGGCTTGGGGCGCACTCGCATGTTGATCCTCCAGTTGGGCCAGGGCATCGCGCCTCGCCTGAAGATTTTGCTGAGCCTTGCCAGCTTCGTTGAGTGATTGTTCCGCGTCGCGAAGTTTTTCCTCCGCGCCACGTCGATCCTGCTGGGCTTGCTGCAACGTCTCGCGCCGCTTATTCAAGAGTGCTTCAGCTTCGACCAGCCGGGCAGCATGTTGCTCCACGGCTGCGTGAGCTTCATCACGACGCTGTGTCAGCGATGTTTGCTCGGACTGAAGACCCTCGACCCGCAGTTGAAAATTGCGCTGTTGCAATTCGAGTCCCGCCAACTCCTGTTCCTGACGTTGAAAAAGTCGTTCCTGCTGAAGCTTCTGCTCCTCGATCTCAGCCCGCTCTGCTTCGACCGTGCCGATTTTGGCCATGAGCATCTGCAAGGCTTCCTGTGCGACGTCGAACCGTTGCTGGGTTTCTCCACGCAGCCGCGTGAAATTTTCCACCTGGGCATTAAGATGAGCCAACTGCTCCTCACCCACGCGCACTTTCTCCTCCGTGGCGGCAATCTCCTGCCGTGCCTGATCGCGCAGGCCGGTGAATTCCTCGACACGAGCGCGATTGGTGGCAGCCCGTTGCTCAGCCCGTTCGAGAGCATTGCGTAACGCGCCTTGTTCTTCACGCAGACGTACCAATTCTGTCTCGACGACAGCCAGGTCGCTTCGCGCAGCACCGACTTTTTGCTCCTGTCCCGCGACGTCCGCATCGAGCCGTTCCTGTCGTTCACGCGCGCCATCGACTTCATTTTGCAACACCGTGATCGTTGCCGAAAAAGCGTCGAACTGATGCCGCGCCAGACGATTTTCCAGCGTAGCCAATTCCTCGAAACTGGCCTGATAACGTCGCGCCTTGCCTGCCTGGCGTTGCAACGAACCAATCTGCCGCTTCACTTCGCGGATGATATCGGCGAGGCGCGATGCCCTGGCCCAACTGGAGGATCAACATGCGAGTGCGC
>JABDGH010000065.1:0-6034 GCA_013286145.1 Verrucomicrobiota bacterium | reverse complement strand
TGATATCGGCGAGGCGAATCAAGTTAGCTTCAGTGTTCTCGAGCTTGCGAAGTGCTTCTTTTTTCTGGCTCTTGTATTTGGTGATTCCGGCAGCTTCCTCGAAAATCGCGCGGCGATCCTCGGGACGCGATGAGAGAATCTGGTCGATCTTCCCCTGTTCCATGATCGAGTAGGCCGTGCGCCCGATGCCCGTATCCATGAAAAGGCTGTGGATGTCACGCAGGCGACATGCCGTCTTATTGAGTTCGTATTCGCTCGCGCCGTCACGGAAAACGCGCCGCGTAATCGTGACTTCGTTGTACGCAACGCCCAACTGCTCTTCGCAATCGCCGAAAGTCAGCGAGACCTCGGCCATGCCCAGCGGAGGTCTCGTTTCAGTACCGGAAAAGATGACATCCTTCATCTCGCCACCGCGCAACGCCTTGGCCGATTGCTCGCCAAGCACCCAGCGGATGCTGTCGAGGACATTGCTTTTGCCGCAGCCATTGGGGCCGACAATGGCGGTTACTCCGGGATGAAATTCGAGTGTCGTACGATCCGCAAACGACTTGAATCCGACAACATTAAGGGACTTCAGGTACATCCCGCTTTTTTACGCCCGCTTCCTTACCCCTGACAAGGAAATACCACTATTAGTTGTGGTGTTTTTAAAATATAACTACTATTTGTTGATTTTCAGGGAGTTACAAAGGGGACTCAAGCTCGCCACATTCTAAAAGGATCAAAATCCCTCCAAGCTCGGCTCCTGAACCTTTTTGAAAGCTGTTTGCGCGTCATCGTATTGCTTCGACCATACCCGAAAATAAGTGCTGTCCCAGAGGGCCGTTGCACCACCATCGTCCCGTTTCCATGCCTTCACCGTCCCAATATCCTGCGGGAAATCGACCCACTTGTGTCCCTGAGAGTGTATAGCCAGCAGAGCATGAGCTTGTTCAGTGGTAACGTCTCCTCGATTCAGGTGGTATTCCTCCACGCCAGACAAGCCGTTGACCAGGGTTACCATGATGGTGAAACCGTGCTTCTGAAACGTCTGCTGCTGACACCATCCGCCCTGTGACGACACGGGGACGCTGCCCTGCCCGAAGCGCACGGTTAGCTGTTCCTCCGTTTCTCCAAGCCTCGCGATAGCCGAAGTTGTGATCGAACAAAGAATCAGCAGCGTCACGAGGAGAGCTTTCATACTGAAAAATTCACACAGGCGAGAGACGAACTCAAGGTGATTCCAGCCGTTGGGAATTCAAAGATCGTAATTTTTTTGCACGATCGGACTGACTCATGCTTAAATCTCAACCACTTTATGGCTTACAAAGATATTATTCCCCCGTCCGGCGGCAAAATTTCGATCAAGGATGGCAAACTCACCGTTCCCGATAATCCCGTCATTCCTTTTATTCGCGGCGACGGCACCGGCCCCGACATCTGGGCGGCGAGCGAAAAGGTTTTCGATGCCGCGGTAAAAAAAGCCTACGGTGGGAAAAAGAAAATCGCCTGGTTCGAGGTTTTTGCAGGCGAGACATCGAAAACCAAATTCGATAACTGGCTGCCCGATGACACCATCGAGGCCTTCAAGGAATTTCTCGTCGGTATCAAGGGCCCCCTCACCACGCCGGTCGGCGGCGGCATCCGCTCACTCAACGTCGCCTTGCGCCAGATGCTCGACCTCTACGTCTGCCTGCGCCCCGTCCAATATTTTGTCGGCGTTCCCAGCCCGGTGAAACATCCGGAAAAAGTCGAGATGGTCATCTTCCGCGAAAATACCGAGGACATCTACGCGGGCATCGATTTTCAGGCTGGCAGCGAACCCGCCCTTAAAATTCTTGATTTCATCAAGACGAACTACCCGAAAGAATTCAAAAAAATTCGCTTCGGCGAAACGGAGCCTGCAACGGTCGGCATCGGCATCAAACCAGTTTCAAGGCCCGGCACTGAACGCCTGATCCGCTCTGCGATTCAATACGCCATCGACCAGAAAAAGAAATCGGTCACCTTCGTCCACAAGGGCAATATCATGAAGTACACCGAGGGGGCTTTCCGCGATTGGGGATACGATTTGGCCAAGAAGGAATTTGGCGCGGTTGAGATCGATGGCGGCCCGTGGTGCAAGTTGCCCGGCGGCGTCATCATCAAGGATGCCATTGCGGATATCACGCTTCAGCAAGTGCTGACTCGTCCGGAAGATTTTGATGTCATCGCGACGCTCAATCTCAACGGCGATTATCTCTCCGACGCACTCGCGGCGCAGGTTGGTGGTATCGGTATCGCTCCCGGGGGAAATATCAATTATCTCACCGGCCATGCGATCTTCGAGGCGACTCACGGCACCGCTCCGAAATACGCCAACCAGGATGTCGTCAATCCCGGCTCAGTCGTTCTCTCGGGCGAGATGATGTTCCGTTATCTCGGCTGGAATGAGGCGGCGGATTTAATTCTTAAGGGACTTAACGGCGCAATCGGCAGCAAGAAAGTCACCTACGACTTCGCCCGCCAGATGGAGGGTGCGACCAAGATAAAATGCTCCGAATTCGGCGATAATATCATCGCGCACATGTAAGCGGCGGCGATTCCGTTCTTCCAGTAACGGGATCGCTGAATTTTTTGACGGAATTAACGGAATTACGTTGATAAAAACGCTCCGTCATCCCGAGCTTGTCGAGGGATCAGACACGTAAAAAAATAATCGAGAAGTTGGACAGTTTGAATCCGATGGCTTTCTGTGATCGCCTAACTTGTGGGTAAGAAAGGCGCGTCTGATCCCTCGACAAGCTCGGGATGACAAAGTGTTATGTAGTGGTAAATAAAAAGCCCCGACTTTCATCGGGGCTTTTTTAACCGGAAACACTCTTGCTCTCTGCATCCACCGTGTCCAGCTTGGCGCACTCTTTGCAAAGCGGCTTATTTTTTGTGCCATTGATCCGGCTACCAAACGGAATTTCACTCCCATGACAGCACCGGGAATTATCATGGTAACAATTCTCTCTTATCGAACAAAACGGGGCTACCTTTGCCATCGATGACTCCTTTCGTTATACGTTTGCCACTTTTGTAGCTTAAGATATTTAGAGTTGTAAATCAACCATTTACTTTAATCGACTCGCAGTACCACCCACAGAGACGACTTCGCCTTCTCGACATTCAGGGGCAAAGCCGATAGGCTCCACCGATGGACGCTCTCTTAAATCTTCTGGAAGAAAATGCTTTGGCCACGCATGAGACGTTGGCTGCCCAGTTGAATACGACTCCCGATGAAATTCGGAAACATATCAAGCAGCTTGAAAAAGACCGCGTGATTCTGGCCTACAAGGCCATTGTCGATGACGAGCGCGCCAAGCGCACCCATGTCAAGGCGGTCATCGAAGTCCGCATCACACCCGAACGCGAGGGCGGGTTTGACCGGCTGGCTCATCGCATCGCCCAATATCGTGAAGTCCAATCCTGCTTCCTGATGAGCGGCGGCTTTGACCTGCTCGTTTTCATCGAAGGCAACACGCTTCAGGAAGTCGCTGGTTTTATATCGGAAAAACTTTCGACGCTGCCCGGCGTCCTCTCGACCGCCACACACTTTAACCTCAAGACCTACAAGCAGCAGGGCGTCCTGCGCCAAAAGCCCGAGACCGAGCAACGTCTCCAAATCAGCCCCTGATCTCCCGGCACGATCCCCTATTCTCATGCACCTTCCCGTCTCCACCGTCCCCGCGACTTCACCGAATGATTTCGTCGCCGAGCACGTACGCGGCATCCCGCGCTCCGGCATCCGCGATTTTTTCGAGATCGTCCAATCGATGTCCGACGTTATTTCGCTCGGTATAGGCGAACCCGATTTTGTCACGCCCTGGCATATCCGCGAAGCGGCCATTTACGCGCTGGAACGGGGCAAGACCGGTTACACCTCGAACCTTGGCCTGCTCCGCCTGCGCGAAGCTATCGCCGAATATGTCTCCACTACCTATCACGTTTCCTACGATCCCACGACGGAAGTACTCGTCACGGTCGGCGTTTCCGAAGCGCTCGATCTCGCCCTGCGCGCGATCCTCAACCCCGGCGACGAAGTTCTCTATCACGAACCTTGCTACGTCTCTTACAGCCCCAGCATCGCGCTCGCACACGGACGCGCCGTGGCCATCAGCACACGCGAAGCGGATGAATTCAAGCTTCGTCCTGCCGCGCTCAAGGCCGCGATCACACCAAAATCAAAGGTGCTTCTCCTTAATTTCCCAACGAACCCGACTGGCGCCGTCCTGACTGCCCGCGAACTGGAGGAAATCGCCGCGATTTGCCGGGAGCACAACCTGCTCGTCATCACCGATGAAATTTACTCCGAGCTTTCTTACGCAGAGCCGCACACGTCAATCGCGTCGTTGCCTGGCATGCGCGAACGCACTATTTTTTTGCATGGCTTTTCGAAGGCCTTTGCCATGACCGGCTTTCGCATTGGGTACGCCTGCGCACCCGCGCCGTTGATTGATGCCATGATGCGCATCCATCAGTATGGCATTCTTTGTGCGCCCATTATCAGCCAGGAAGCCGCGTTGGAGGCATTGCGTCATGGCCATAACGACATGCTTGAAATGCGTGAGCACTATCGTAAACGCCGTAATTTTCTCCTGTACGCTTTCCGCGAGATGGGACTGCCCTGCTTTGAACCGCGCGGCGCATTTTATCTTTTCGTAGGCATCAAGCCGACTGGAAAGTCATCGCACGATTTCGCCATGGGACTGCTTAAGCAGGAGCAGGTGGCCGTCGTTCCCGGCACAGCTTTCGGCGCAAGCGGCGAAGGTTATATTCGATGCAGCTATGCCACTGCCCTGGAACAACTTGAAATCGCCGCCCCGCGCATCGCACGGTTTGTCGGTAAGTTGTAATTGCCGCCACAATCCGGGTTGAATCCGGCGACCGATGCGCTTAAACTGCGACCATGAGCGTCAATGAACTTCTTGCCGAACTCGAAACCCTCTCCCCTGACGATTTAAAAATCATTCAGGAAAAGCTGGATCAGCTCCATGCAAACGATGAAGTCGAGGAAACGCCAGAAATGCTCGCTGCCATTGACGAGGGACTGCGCTCCTTGCGAGAAGAACCGACAATAACTCTCGAAGAGTTACGAAAGGAAATGCGCACATGGACTACAGATTCAAAATAGCCGCCCGAGCCAGGTCTGATATCCGCAATATCTGGCAGTATATCGCCCGAGATAATGTTTTGACCGCCAATCTTTTCCGCGACAGACTGCTCCTTGCTGCCGAATCCCTGCAAAATTTTCCTCATCGGCATGGCAACTTTCCAAAACGTCCGAGTATCAGAAAAGTTGCTTTCGATACCTACCTTATCATTTACAAGATCAACGAAGAAAGCCGCACGGTTGAAATCCTCCGCTTCTGGCACAGCGCCCGTGACCAACATCACCTGCGTTTGAAAGAAGAGAATGGCAAATACGTGACGACCGCCATCCTGGCTCCGTAAGAAACACCTTGTGCGCGGATGTTTCTGCCGCTAGCCTTTCAGGTTCTCCTCCCCTACCCGTATGGAAAAAATTCGCAACATCGCCATTATCGCCCACGTTGACCACGGCAAGACCACGCTCGTTGATCAGCTTCTCCGCCAATCAGGCACCTTCCGATCGAACCAGGCCGTTGTCGAACGCGTCATGGACTCGATGGATCTTGAACGTGAAAAAGGCATTACCATCAAGGCCAAGAACGCCGCCTTTCAATATAAGGACTATCACATCAACATCGTCGATACTCCGGGCCACGCCGATTTCGGAGGCGAAGTGGAACGCATTCTCAAGATGATCGACGGCGTATTGCTCGTGGTCGATGCCTTCGACGGTCCGCAGGCGCAGACCAAATTCGTTTTGCGCAAGGCCCTCGAAGTAGGCGCAAAGCCGATTGTCGTCATCAACAAGATTGATCGCGAAAACGCCCGCCCGCATAAGGTTCTCGACATGATCTTCGAGCTTTTCCTCGAACTCCATGCCACTGATGAGCAGCTCGATTTCACCGCCATTTACGCCTCGGCCAAGCTCGGTTTTGCCGCG
>JABDGH010000064.1 GCA_013286145.1 Verrucomicrobiota bacterium | reverse complement strand
TAGAAGCCGGAAATCTCCTGGCCCCTCGACGAATAATAGGCACTTGTTCTTTGCAAGCTGGGTTAGTGTAAGGTTCTGGAGGGAGCCGATTTCATCCAGTGCTTGCTGTACTCCTTCGACGTCTTGGAGTCGAAGGGCCTTGGTCTTGGATTTGTCGATGAGGAGGATGTCCGCTGGATCGGCTTCGCTTAAAATTTCTGCCGAATGCGTCGCGAGTAACACGTCTGGCGTCTGGTTCTTGAGGATGGTCACAAGTTGACGTTGAACGTCGGGATGCAGATAGACTTCTGGTTCATCTATGACTAGGAGAGTCGAATCTTCTGCTCTCGCGATGTGAGTGAGCAATTGGCACCAGATCTGGAATCCGTATCCGGCCCAGAAGAGTTCTCGTGGTATCCGGTCTTCGACACAGAACATGACGAGGTCATTGCCCATTTGGTCAGTGCGCTCTGGGCGTCTGATCTCCATGCTCGGCCATGTGGCTTTCACGAGTTCTGCAAATTTTTCAAAGCCTTCAGGATAGTGATGCCAATAGTTTCGAAAGTGGCGAGATGCTCGGTGTGTTCCCAAGTCGCTTGCCACCGTGCTCTCTTCAAGAATCCGTTCGTCTTTTTCGACAGGGCCGAGTATTGGCACCACCGTTAAGGTGATTGGGAAAGCACTTTTAAAGCTCGCCGTTGTCTTCACCGGTTTTCCGGCCGCAGTTTCGGCGAAGAAAACACAGCCTCCATCTTTGGGGAAAAAGAGGTGGAGGTTGTTTCCGTTAGAGACCCGAAATGTGACGAGGCTGTCCTCTTCGGAATAGTCGGTGTGGACGTTTGCAACCGATATTGGCAGGAGATTCTGGTTGATATTATGACCATAAACGTAGCTATGGCTCTTTGGTCCTTCCATGTAACTTGGATTTTTTGCGCGCGCGCGGCGCAAGGCTATATTTAAGGCCCGGAACGCGCCAATGATCGTGGATTTTCCGCAATTGTTTGGCCCAGTCAGCATATTCAGCCGTTGTAGAGAGACACTGTAGTCCCCGAGTGCCTTAAAGTTGCGGAACCGAATTGAGGTAAATGATACGGCGGGCGACATGGCGTGGGATCCTTTGACTGCGTTACATTCTTTTCCTTTTGAATGCCTGCGTCAACTGAGGTTAGCGGCGTCGCTCTGTAGGTTCTGGTAAGATGGCCGAGCCGGCGGCAGTGCAGAGGACGTTAAGAGAAAAGGTGACAGGCACGTTTTATGACGGCAAATGGAGTCCCGTTCCGAAACCGAAAAGATGCCTGCCCCCTTTTTCTCACAAAAGTCTTTTTCAGTCCCAAAAAAACTTTCCATTACAGGGAGGCTTGATTGAAATTAAAAACAGCAACGCGATGCTGCCTGAAATTGCATGATTTTTGATGTATCGACCCGCAAAACGCCCTATTCCCGGTGGACGGTAGCGTTTTCTAAAACCAACGTATCAAATTGGTTTTCAATATCTTAAGAGCTTTTACCTCGCGACTGGCATCTTGCCTGCTCAGTGGAGCATTCAGTTAATTTGGAAGTTGAAGATTGATAGCTCCATCTAGTGATATGAAATTGAACAAACGAAGACAAATTCTCGTAGTGGAGGATGATGCTGACGATAGCTTTCTTCTGCGCCATCAGCTCGCAAGGGCACGATTTAAAGATCACGTCATCTTCGTTGAAGATGGACAAGAAGCTCTCGACTTTCTGCTGCAGGCACCTTTTCCTCCCATCGCCATTTTGCTCGACCTGCATCTGCCGGGTCTCAGCGGCGTCGAACTGCTCCAAAGAGTGAGGCAGGACTCTCGGCTTCAGGCTATTCCGGTTGTTGTCATGACCGGCTATAATGACCCACATGACATGAAAAAATGCCATGAATTAGGGATCACTGCCTATTTGCGTAAACCGATTGACCTCAGCATCTTTATTAAAACAGTCTCTGATTTACTCCAGGAAATAGCCGTTCCCGGATAACTTATTTTACCCGCTGATTTTGAAAACGTACCTTAGTAAAACTGGCGCGCCAGGAAAAGGGACGAAAAGGGGACAGGCACGTTTGATGACGGCAAATGGAGTCCCTTTCCGAAACCGAAAAGATGCCTGCCCCTTTTTCTTATGTCCGCTTATTTAATTATTTTTTTCGCAAGGTGATTCATCATCTCCGGCAAAAACATTGAGACCCTTCCCTGTTTCGAGGTAGGTCTTCATGCTGGAGATCACGCGCGGCCAGCCCCAGGCTACACCTTTGGCCATGCTTGAACCGGGCTTGAGTCTGTCATGGATGACGTTAAGGCGAACCATGTCCTCGATCGGCTCGATTTCAAAGGTAACGCGGGAGACATCCTTGAGATCGTCAACAGATGCCCAGCTGAGCGAGAGCCGCTTGGGCGGTTTGCATTCCAGGACTTTGCCGACCAGGCGGACAAGACCCTTTTCGTCGTGATCGACATGCTCCCATTTTGCGCCTTTCTTCCAGGTGGAGACGTTCCCCATTCCTCCCCAATACTTGCGGGCAAATTCGGGCTTGGTTATGGCGTCCCACAGTTTTTTCGGAGTGGTGCGGATGAATGTGACGTAAACGAGTTCTTTCTTTTTCATGGTTATTTTCCTTTTTGATTTTTTTCGAGACCCTTCTTCAGATCGCTCAACGCTTGCAGGCGATGACGTTCATACTTGCCAATCCAGCGCTCGTAGATCTCATGCAACGGCATCGGATTGAGGTAATGCAGCTTCTCGCGCCCTCGCCTGATGGTGACGACCAGATTCGCCGACTCCAGCAGGGCCAGATGCTTCGTCACGGCCTGCCGGGTCATGTCGAGGTAGTCGCACAATTCGCCCAGCGTCTGCCCGTTACTCTTGTGGAGTTGATCGAGCAATTCGCGCCGGCTTTTGTCAGCGAGGGCCTTGAAGACTGCTTCCATACGATAGCAATATGCAACCTTTTAGTTGCATGTCAAGCTCGACCATTAAATCAGGATGTGAAGTAAAGATGCCCGCTCCCTTCTCTCTTTTGAATGTTGTTTTGTTTGCAAAAATGGGTTACTTTCATTCGTTCGCTGGATCGACCATTTTGCCTAGGAGTGGTTTGATAATGAACACACGAATAGAATACGAACCGACCATGGCTGTAGTTAAAGTCAAATCATCCAAGAAATCGCAACATCCGAAACCGGATGCCGCAACCGTATTGGCCCGGAAGGATCGGAATGCGTGTAACAATCTCAGCGATAACCAGTGCGAAAGTCTCTTCAATGAAGGGATGTCTTTAATTTATGGCGCAGCCGTTAAACACGCGCCTCGCGCTGGACACTAACGTCATCTATCAGCTTGCGGCTGGTGTCCCTCACACGGAAAAGTTCCGGCTGTTGTGCCTGGAACGAGGCTACTCACTGCTTGTGACCCACACGGTAATTGAAGAGGCCACTTACCGAACACGGCAGGCCAAAGATGATCCCAAGGGCGCAGCGTTGGCGCACAAGGCTCTCACTTGCCTGCTTGCGTGGGGAATTCAGCCACACGTTCTTCCTCCGCTCGATCTTGGATACGCCAAAGAATTTTCAACCCTGTTGCGGACACGAAAACTTCTTCCATGGGAAGAAGTCCGCGACGGATGCCTCCTCGGTGAAGCCTCCCGCGCCCAAATTCCGTTTCTTGTCACTGCTGACGGGGAGCATCTGCTCAAGATCGACCGCGACGAACTCGCCCGGGCTTTTCACGACAGCCATATTGGTCCCCCTGTCACCATTTTTCATCCCCTCACGTTCGTCAAGGTTTTCGCTAATGTGCGAAAAAAGACCGCAGGTTGACCGCAACCAGAGAACTCAATTTCCACTCAGCGACCCGTCATCTTCTCGAGCCTCTCCGGGTAACGATCCCCTTGCACGGTGATCTTTGACGCGGCGCTTTCGATCTCATGGAGGTCGTCAGACGTAAGCTCGACTGCCGCCGCCCCGATGTTCTCGTCCAGGCGATGCAATTTCGTCGTGCCGGGGATGGGTACGATCCACGGCTTCTGGGCCAGCAGCCACGCGAGCGCGATCTGCGCAGGTGTCGCGTTCTTCTTCGTTGCGATGCTGCCGAGCAGGTCGATCAGCGCCTGATTCGCCTTGAGTGCTTCCGGCGTAAAGCGCGGGAGGATGCTGCGGAAGTCGGAACTGTCGAACGTGGTGTTCTCGTCGATCTTTCCCGTGAGGAAGCCTTTGCCCAATGGGCTGTAGGGAACAAACCCGATTCCGAGTTCCTCGAGGGCCGGGATCACTTCCTTTTCAGGAGTTCTCGTCCACAGCGAGTATTCGCTCTGGAGGGCCGTGATGGGCTGAATGGCATGCGCGCGACGGATCGTTTGCACGCCTGCCTCGGAAAGCCCGAAGTGCCTCACCTTGCCTTTATGAATCAAATCCTTCACCGCCCCCGCCACGTCTTCAATAGGCACGTCCGGATCAACGCGGTGTTGATAGAATAGATCAAGGACATCGACCTTGAGCCGCTTGAGCGAGGCGTCGGCGACCTGCTTGATGCGCTCCGGTCGGCTGTTCAAGCCCGCCGCACCGGGCCGCTTATCGCTGCCGCTCAGGTCGAACCCGAACTTAGTCGCGATGATTACTTTCCCACGGAACGGAGCGAGCGCTTCGCCCACAAGCTCTTCATTTATGAATGGGCCATAGACTTCAGCGGTATCGAAGAAGGTGACGCCCCGTTCCACGGCTGTCCTAAGAAGTGCGATCATCTCCTGCCTGTCTTTGGGCGGCCCATAGGAAAAGCTCATGCCCATACAACCGAGCCCAATGGCCGAGACTTCCAAGTTACTGCCACCAAGTTTGCGGGTTTGCATTTTGAATTCTTTCCTTGAGTTGGAACTACTTCCGATCAGGCGTTGTATTGTTCATCGCTGACCTTCTCCATCCAATCGACGACCTTGCCATCGAGCTGTTCCTGAACGGCAATATGCGTCATGGCCGTGGTCGGTGAAGCGCCATGCCAGTGTTTCTCGCCCGGCGAAAACCAGATCACGTCACCGGGCCGGATTTCTTCGATGGAACCGCCCTCGCGCTGCGCCCGGCCGCAACCCACAGTGACAATCAGGGTCTGCCCCAGCGGATGCGTATGCCACGCGGTTCGAGCGCCGGGTTCAAACGTGACTTTGGCAGCGGCTGCCCGTCGCGAATCGTTTGGCTGAAACAAAGGGTCGAGCTGCACCGCACCGGTAAACCAGTCGGCTGATCCATTAAATGACGGCTGCGAGCCACTTCTTTTGATTTCCATATTGAATTTCTTTTTTAGTTATTTGTTGAGTTGAATGGCGGGAAAAGGGACAGGGAAATTTTATGATGGCAAATGAAGTCTCGTTCCAAAACCGAAAAGATTCCCACCCCTTTTTTCTTGGTCGGCTTTAGAATTGATAGGAACGCAATTCGGCCTGTTGCGTTCCATGATGCGGGACAGCCAGATAGATCTTCGCGCCGTCGAAGGAGGAGGTTCGTGCGCCGCTGGCTGTGGCGGTCGATTGCTTGATTGCGTAATGATCCGCATCCGATTGTGACAAAATATCGAGATACCCTTCGCCGCACGACGCGTAGATCTGCTTTCGAGCAGCATCGTAGAACACGTCGTCGCAATCACCATGCAAAGTCAGGGTGGTTACTTTGTTTCCAGTTTTGGTATCGAAAACAAGGAGACGCGCCGGTAGACGGCAGCCGATGAAAAGTCGATGATTCGCTTCATCAAGCGCCATGGGGAAGTTTGCAGCAACCAATCCTAAAGAATAGCTTTCTGCTACCTTGCCTTGCAATATATTCACCACGTCGGTGGTGTGACTATTTGGGACGTTGACAAAAATCCGCGCACCGGAAGCCTCGACCTGGAAAGACTCGGGATGACTACTGAGTGAGATCGTTGAAGTGACTTTCTTGGACTGAGGATCAATCACGGCGAGCGCACCGCTACCGTAACCGACAAGGAGCTTTTTGTGCAGGCTGTCGTAACGCATGTTATCAGCGTCGTCGTCGAGTCGGAGGGTTGAGACGGGTTTCAGGGTCGAGCCATCAAAGAAAACGCAGCGGCCATCGCCGCCGTTGGCTACCGCCAGGAGATTAAATTCGGGAATAAAGCAGACGCCCTGCGGTTCTGAAAAACCGGAAAGTGAATGCACCACCTTGCCCTGTTTCAAATCCACAACCTCAACCGTGTTATTTCCGAGCGCGGCCACGAACAGTCGTTGGCCCGCAACATCCATGCTCATGTGGTCGATCCTGCCCTCGACTCCATCAAGGGGAATCGTCTGCACAAGGCGCGGCCCTTCCGCATGAACGCCAGGGAGGCTTCCGAGAAGAGCCAGTATAACTACCGCTTTTTTCATTTGAGGTAAAAGAGGGCAGAAAGGTTTTACTTATGATCAGGATGGCAAACCATATCGATGACAATGGCAATCGCTAAAACGAGAACGTCGTCTTCACCTTCTCCGATATCGACGCCATATGTATCCGTCAGGGTGAACCATTGCTTTGAAATCGCTGCCACCTGTTGCTCGCCACGAAATATCGCATACTCGTGATTCAAGAAATCGCCTGTCGTCGCTAAAGAAGGTGATCCGGAAAGATCAATTGAGAACCGGTAGCTGAATACATTAAATAACTCTTTTTTAACAACCGCAACCGGGTTGTCGTCCTTGGAAATCGTGTAGGTAGCCCCCCACGACACCAGTTGTTGCTTGATGGAAACCAGCGTGTTACCGGCCAAATCTTGAAACGAGAGTTGTTTGGCCAAACTGAAAACTTTTCCGTTCACAATGAAGGCGTCATCGCCATTCTCATTCTTGATTTGGAAGTTATCTCCCAAGGACAGCATTTTCTGACGCATGATGTAACGCATGACGTTCCTTACGCTGAAAATCTTCGTTAAGCAATGCGTGACGGGAAAGGCGTCGATGCGTGCTAGAAGGGGGAAGGCACATTTTTGGTTCATTCAGTCATTAATTGTGCCTGTCCCCTTTTTCCAATTCTAGCGGGCCCGTAGGGCGAGGGTGAGCGGGAGCAAACCGAGTCAACGGTACGAGGTGGGCAAGCCGTTTGGCTGTTTAGTTTGATGTAGGTGAGCTTGACGTCCTTCAATGGCCGCATGTTCGTAGCCGAGAAGCTGCTTCTGCGTTTATTTTTTATTGGCAACTCGGGTGCTATGGTTGGCGTGTGGAGTTCACTTTAAGCTGGAGACAGGAACCTCCTTGGTCTCAAGAAGATTGCCGCCTTCATCCAGGATGTGCGCGGTGATAGTGTCGTTACCGGTCATGTTTGCGGCCTTTGATCTGAAGACTCCGTCGATGATTTCAAACGTCTTAGGAGCCCCTTTTGCGGCTTAAAATTCTGGAATCTCCTTTCCTTCAACTCTCTCTAAAAAGTTATAACCATACTCACCTTTATACTTATTCTGATAAGTTGTGAGATACGATTTGATCTTATCCAAATCACCATCACGCCAGTTGTTGATCATACCGGGGATTAGTTCCAAAGCATCTGCCAAATCCACAATTTGCTGATTTTTCCCTAATCCCCCTAATTGCCGAACTTCTACGAATCCGCGATGCAAAATGTAGAGCAACTGATTTTTTATTTCTGGCGATAACTCTTTCATGATTATTGCGGGGGTACGATTTTAACTTGATTAAGCGGAATTGTTTGTCCGGGGAAACTAGACTTGGGCGTTACCTCAATGGGGGTTCTAATGGGTGGTGTTATATCCAAAAAACGTGAAAAGGGGACAGGCATGTTTTCACTTTGCTTTAAGCGGCAAGATTCCCCGGATCAATGTCAGATGGCAAGAATTCAGATCCGAAAAGATGCCTGTCCCCTTTTTCCCGCTCTGTTCTTTGATAGTAGGTTCATGGCGGCAACGCTGGGGCAACAAGTATCCCTACTTGATCCTGGTTTAGTCCTGCCCTTCGCAGTCGCTACGGGTCTTCACCTATGGCTAATGAAGATAGTTAACATTCAACACGAAGAAGTTCGCATGATAAAAACCAAATCAAAATCAGTCAGTATGTGGTCCAAGATTGTAGTTCAGTCGATAGTTAAATCAGTATGGGCAGTCCTAACCGGTTATTGTGGGGCCTATTTGTTGTCGCCATGAGCCTATTATCGATTTTTTGGGAAAGTTTGCACAATTGCCAGTGAGTTATTCACGTTGAAGGCTCACTGAGCATCACGACGAATGACGAAGTAAAACGCACTCTGTGCCAGCCTGAACCGAACCTAGTTCGGGGTGGCGTGTCGTTTTTTTCATACCCTGATAGAAACGGGACAGGCACGTTTTACGACGGCAAATGGAGTCCCGTTCCGAAACCGAAAAGATGTCTGTCCTTTTCGAGCGCTATTCAATTAGTCCATAATTAGTCAAGTTATTGGACAAGTAAGGCTAAGAGATCTTTTGCAGGAAAGGTCGTCATCCCCACCGATGATGCCGAAAAAAAGCGTTGGCTGGCGGTGGTTAGTGGAGTGGGTAGTCCACCCAAAAATTCTCCCTCCACCGAGGAGAGAGGCGAGGGTCGGA
>JABDGH010000063.1 GCA_013286145.1 Verrucomicrobiota bacterium | reverse complement strand
AGTCATGGAAAGCACTGGTAGGTAGGTAATTCGTCATATCTTATATGTTTTTCAGCGTCAGATCAATTGCAATCGTTTTTAATATAGGATGCTTTCGCACTTCCTTAAACACCTATTTACTTCAAAACCCCGAATCAAAATAAAACAAAGCCAACAACCCCAAGAAATAAAGTCAGGTCTGTAAAACCACGAAAGCCCTCTCCTATGATAACAAAAACCGCCCCCCCAACTCTTCAGGAGCAAATCGTTTCGATTTGTTCATGGCTACCTAAATGTTTGTTACCCGTTATTCTGCTAGTTCTTTGCCTAACCCCGGCTCAAGCTTTCACAACCATATTTGGATCGGGCAGCGGAAATCTTGACCTGGAAGCGATGAGCACCTTGGGCCTTAGCTCGGGTGACACGGTCATAATCAAAACAGGCTCCTACGGAGGAACGCTCAAGTTCAAGAACCTGACCGGCATCACCATTGTTCCGCAAACCGGGGGGGTTACTTTTACCGCTGGCATCATCATTGGTGGCAACAATAACGTCACGTTTGATGGCACGGTTCTCAGTGGGGTTACCTATGGGTACACCTTTACGGGAACAACTTCTGCTGCGTTCGCTGCATCCAATAGTCCGGCTAATGATCAGAATGTCACCATTAAAGGAGTATTAGCCTCAAATGTGGGAGCTCTCGTATCCGCAACGGGTAATACCGTCACTTATAACGGAACTCCCTCTACGGCGATATTCTATAATTTAACGCTCGATAGCGACAAAACGACAGGCAGTTCGACTATTTATTCAGGAACCTTTGAAGCACCGACGACTTATCATAATGTTAATATCGGAATGACCATTAAGAATATCATTTCCGTAGGCGATAGCACGACGAATGAGGAGAGAGTATTTGCAAACTCCATGTATAGCATGCTAGCCGATAATGTGACTCTGGCGGGTCCATGCACAAATTTTCAGGGCGATTATGGAGCCTTTGAGATGGATGGAAATTGTGTCATTAGAAATGTTGTCAGGACGGGCGGTTCGGGGGGATATTGCATCCGTATCTGGTCGTGCAGCCTGAGCACTTCCACTCCTAGTTATTTCTACAATGTTATCGATTATGGTTCCGTCGATGATGGTACGATGGATAATCGCATCGACCCCAACCTGCTTGCGCTGACGGCAGCGATACCAATCGGCGGCAATGACATGTACGTTTATAATGTCACCTCGGGAGACAAGACGGATATGGGCGGCGGCTACATCACTCCCTTGCTGGTTCTTGGCCAGTTGAGCGATGGTGCTTCTCCCACTCCTCACGTTTACACGACCCATCTCAAGAATTGTTTCGCGTTCAACAACAAGGAGACGAATAATACCAGCAGCCTTTTGCAGAACAATTCGGGCAATGTCGTCGCACTGGACGCCTCCAACAACATCGACCTTCATGAGCTAGTGCCACTACCGGCTGGTTATCTGGTTGACAAAGTGGGATTCTATCCCTGCTCAGGAAGTCCCCTGCTCGGAGCGGGCACAGTCCTCTCGCAGACGGCGACCGACGTTTATGGTCGTTCCAGGGGTTCGAGTTATGATGCCGGAGCGGTGCAACACGATAACGTGGCGCCCACAGTGGCAATCACCACGCCGACGAGCGGCTCAACCTACAGCACCACGGGTACAACCCTGAATCTCGGTGGCACAGCCAGTGACGACGTTGCCGTGACCTCGGTGACATGGAGCAACAGCACCGGTGGAAGCGGAACGGCAATTGGAACGACGAGCTGGACGGCCAACGGCATCACGCTCACGGCAGGTTTAAATACGATCACCGTGAAGGCGTATGACGCGTTTGGAAACGTAGGAACAGACACCCTGGCGGTGACCTATTCCAGCAGTGCAAACACGGTCTTCAGCCAGAACTTCGATAGCTCCACGACGCTGAGCACGTACGTCAACCTCACGAGTCCGACGACGGGGCAGTTCAACGCGATCCAGGTGGAATCCTGCGGAGGCACCTTCTCGATCAACGCGAACCATCAACTCCAGTACGTGGGCTCGGGAAACACGACCAATAAGCAGGCGAGTGTCAATCGCTCAACCGCGCTGGCAGGACCGCCAACCGTCATGCAGGTTACCATGGACGTGGGCGTGACGGATAATGCGACCGTTTCGGATGCAATAGAGTTCGACATCGGTAATTTCAGTTCCGTTGTCTATACCCACTCGTCGCCCAATATCTTTGGAACCCTCCAGGTTCATGATACGGGAACCAATACGTTCAAGTTCAATGTCAACGGAACGGATTCGGCTGCCTACTCGGCCAATGGAACGATGTACACCACCAACTGGTATCTCAACAAATCGGGCTCGACGCAGAGCTACCATGGACCGGATGGAAGCACCAACTCACTGAGCAACAACTCGGTGGGATTCTGGGTTGGCACCTCCACCAAGGTGTTTGACAACGTGGCTGCCAACAACGGGGCAACCTCCAACCTGACGTATTTCAGCCTCGCCTGGCTTCAGGTGGATAGTGGTACGTACTACATCGACAATCTCGTGGTAAACAGTGCGCTGCCTTAATTACTGGTAACTGATTAATCGTAGCGAATCGAAACAACCACCGCCTTCACGGGCGGTGGTTGTTTTTTGTTAAACGGCTCAGGATATTAGAGGATCACCTGATAAATCACGCCTAGTGCAGCGCAAAGTCCAATCAACAGCACTACATCAATCTTCCATCGGTAGAGCGTTACGAATGCTGCTGTGCTGATGATCAGGACAAATAAATCGGGATGCCCGGGATGGCTTGGTGGAAAAATTGCATGCCAGGCGAACCAGAGCGCAAAGTTTCCCATGACACCCACGACGGCAGCGGAAATCGCACTCAGCACCGATTGAATGGATGCGATTCGGGTAAGCCTTTCCACGAATGGCGCGCCAACCAGGATGAAAAGGAACGAAGGGGCGAAGGTGACCCAGCTGGTGATGAACGAACCGAGGGTCGCGGCGACAACGGGCGTCAAATTACCGGGCTGATGCCACGCGCCAAGAAAGCCAACAAATTGCAGCACCATGATCAACGGCCCGGGCGTCGTTTCGGCCAGGCCAAATCCATGCAGCATCTGCTCGCTATTCAGCCAATGATACTGTTCCACCGCATGTTGGGCGACATAGGGCAGGACGGCATAAGCACCGCCAAAGGTAACGAGCGCGGCTTTGCTGAAAAAGATGCCTTCCCGGGCGACGGCGTGATCCCAGCCGAGCCAGCAGCCGAGGATCAGCAAGGGTGTAAACCAGAGGACGAGGCAAATTGCGGCGATACGGATCAAGGGAGCAATACGAAGGGGAGTCGAATTTGCTTTTGAGTCAGTTGCGGGCTTGGCGTCATTGATTTGTTTGCGGAAAAACCACCCGAGTAATCCCGCTCCCAAGACCACGAGCGGATAAGCATCCCGGTAAAAATAAATCAGGACTGCCGCAAAAATTGCAATTGTCCACCGTAATGGATCGAGAAGCGTCTTACGTCCCAGGCGCAGCATCGCATGAAACACTATGGCGATGACGGCTGGCACCAGGCCATAGAAGGCTGCAGCGATAATCGGCACGGTTCCATAGCAGACATAAACCAGACTTAATCCCCAGAGGATAAAGATGGCGGGAAGAATGAAAAGCAATCCCGCGCAAACTCCACCCCGGATGCCATGCAGGTACCAGCCAAGGTAAGTTGCGAGTTGCTGGGCTTCCGGACCGGGCAGCATCATGCAGTAATTGAGTGCGTTGAGAAAACGCTTTTCGTCGATCCACTTTTTTTGATCAACAAGTTCCCGGTGCATGATGGCAATCTGGCCGGTCGGTCCGCCAAAGCTGATCCAGCCCAGGCGCGACCAAAAGCGAAGAGCCTCCGCAAAGGTGGGCTTAAGTTCAGGAGAGGGGGGGCTTGGCGCAGGCGGGTTCATGCGTCGGAAATCGTCAGGAGCGTAACGATTTCAGGGCCAAAAGCCATGTCATACTATTTTCAACGATAATGGGTATAAACCCGCCGTCCGTGATTATTCCAGGCTGGGGGATTGCGGTTCGGCTTGGGTTAATCCATTCCCGGATAGCGATTCTTTTTTTCCGTCCCTATCGCGGTATTTCAAATGAAGATGCGTCTCCATCACGATCAAGGGCACTTCGTTTTTTAATTCAATTAGATCAAGAATGCCCTCGATACAGGCTTCTTCCACCTGCTGGGGTTCACGCTTGAGCAGGATGGCAAGCCGCTCCAGTCTGGCTTGAGTCTTCGGGTTTAGCGCGCGGCCTTCTGCGTTGGAACCAGCTTTGACCAGGAGCGAAATGGCTTCGCGAACGAGATCAGAGCGGGTTTCCCCCCGATTACGTTCGGCGCGTAGTTTTTCCAGCAAATCGAGTTCTTCCGGAGTAACCCGAACACGAAGCTGGTAACTTTTACTTTCGATTGTACCCATGCGTTACTTAGTTAATCGGTGGCGCAAACAAAAAATTAAGATTCATTCTTGGGAGAATGCTCAGGAATTGGTTCACCACGCTTGATGTATTCAAGGTCTTCTCGAATCGCGCGCCGTTCTTCTGCGCTGATGTGGTCGATAAAAAGACGCCCGTGGAGGTGATCGACCTCGTGTTGGACTGCCCGGCCCAGTAAACCGCCGGCTTCAAACTCAAAGGTCTCGTTATCGAGCGTGCGCATCCTGACTCCGACACGTTGGGCACGGGGAATATCGAGTGTCAGCGCTGGAAAGCTGAGGCAGCCTTCGTGACCCGTGATTTTATTTTTGGTAAGCTTGAGCACCGGATTGATTAAAATCAGAGGCATGTAAGCCTCCGGGTCAACCGGTTTACCTTTCAGCCACATTTTGCTGGGTCGTTCCGTGATGCCGGTGACATCAATGACGGCGACTTGCAGGGCTTCTCCGATTTGCTGGGCAGCCAGGCCAATGCCCCGTGCATGCCTCATCGTGTCAAAAAGATCCTGAATCAGCGATTTAACGGCTGGAGTAATGGCACCGATTTCCTTGCCCTTGGCGCGGAGCACAGGAGCGTCGTAATGGACGATCTCCCGAATCATGGACCAGAATCTCCCACCGGTTTTGTTGGATTCGCAAAAGTGTCCAAATTAGCGATGCCCGCGACATGAGCCGCGTCCATGACCTTGATGATCAGGCCAAAGGGCGCTTTGGTATCGGCTTTCATGGCCACTTTGAAATTCGAATTGGTCGCCATCTTGCTCTTGAGCAAGTCGCCCAGCTTTTCAGGCTCAATCGGGGCATCGTCAAAAAAAAGTTTACTGTCTGCCGTTACATAAATAATGGAGGGCGGGGCTGTATCTGCGGATTTCGCCAAGCTCGATTCAGGCACCTTGAGGATAATTTTCGGTTCGCTTTTTTTGAAGACCGTCGTGGCGATGTAAAAAATCAGCAGCACGACCAGGATGTCGATCAACGAGATGATGTTGATGACAGGCTGGCGACGTTGTTTGCGGGCGAATTGCATGGGTGCCTCAGGGCGTTTCCGTGACTTCTGCCGCCTGGGTGTAAAGTTTGCCGAGAAGTTCCGAGCAGAGCGTTTCCAGGTCGATGGTCAACGCTTCGATATGCCGGGAAAAAAGGCTATGAGCGATCAGCGCCGGAATGGCAACGAAAAGCCCCGCGACCGTGCAATACATCGCTTCGGCGATGCCTGCGGCAATCTGCGAGCCTTGGGCGGAAAGCTCGGCGGCGTTGCCAGCCGAACCGAAGATGCGGATCAAACCGAGGATCGTGCCCATCAAACCGAGAAGGGGACCAAGACCCGTCACCACTTCAAGAAAAACGAGGCCTCGTTCCAGCCGGACGATCTCGCGACGAGCGTAGGCTTGAACCGCCTCGGCATTTTCGTTCTTGGGCCAGCTCGTGTACATCAAACAGGCGCGAACCAGGCGTGAAAGAGGTGTTTCTCCGTCCGTGGAAAGCTGTTCGATAAGCGTCGTTTTGCCGCCGTACCCGAGATCGTGAATCGCCCGCGCAAGGGAGGGCTTGATCACGGATGAAACCCGGAGCGAGATGAGGCGCTCGAAAATAATGGCGATGGAAATGATGCTGCAAAACATCAGGGGAACCATCACATACCAGGAAAAAATGAACGTTTCAGACCATGTGCCTAACATAAGCCTCGAAAGTAGCGCAGACCGTTGGGGAAGCCATACTTTTTCGCTTACAGATTGTACATGTCGGGTAAGCGCTACTGTTCCGAGTAATTCCAGGTTAATCCACCATCGATGACAAGAGTGGTTCCCGTGATGTAATCGGCATCGGAAGAAGCCAGAAAAGCGACGGCGGACGAGACATCCTTCGGCTGGCCGAGACGGTTGAGCGGGATATTTTGCAGGAGAGCATTCAGCTTTGCAGGATCATGGAGCAGGCTGGTGTTGATCGGCGTTTCGATGGCGCCAGGCGCGATGTTATTGATGGTGATGCCGAGAGGCGCAAGTTCGATGGAGAGATTGCGCGTCATCATTTTCAGGCCGCCCTTGCTGGCGCAATAAGCCGTAAAATGAGGGAAGGGGAGGTCTTCGTGAACGGAACTGATATTGATGATCTTGCCGGGGGCTTTGCGGCTTTGAAGATGCTTCACAAAGGCCTGGGTGACAAAAAAAGGGCCTTTTAGATTCGTGTTGAGAACAAAATCGTAATCAGCTTCCGTCACTTCCCAAAACGGAGCGTTTTTTTCAACCCCGGCGTTATTGACCAGAATATCAATCTGACCGAGTCCCGCGACTGCATCGTGGATGAGCTTATTGATATCAGCGACGGAACCGAGGTCTGCGCCAATAGCCACGGAACGCCGCCCCAGGCTTTCAATCCTCGCCTTAACCGCGTCGGCTTCTTCCGGGTGGGAGTGGTAATTGACCACGATGTCGGCCCCCTCCTCGGCAAGACGAATGGCAATGGCTTGTCCGATGCCCTGACTGCTGCCCGTGACGAGTGCGACTTTGCCGGAGAGTTTCATGAAAGACCTTTGGTTGGAATCAGGATGACAGGCTTTTTTATAAGGGGAAGTTTTGTGAAGGGTGTGGGGTTGCGCCATTCCCGGCTCTCCTTCACACTGTCAGGGTATGCGTCCGCTTTCACCGGTTCCGTTAAGTTCCGCACGTGCGGCTTGGATCACCCTCGCGATTCTTTCCGGGCTGAACATGCTCAATTATCTCGACCGTTACGT
This sequence comes from Verrucomicrobiota bacterium, assembly GCA_013286145.1. Lineage (GTDB taxonomy): Bacteria > Verrucomicrobiota > Verrucomicrobiia > Methylacidiphilales > UBA1321 > JABDGH01. Next base: position 1,918 of record JABDGH010000063.1, on the reverse strand, counting down.
AATGTCGGCGGTGCTGACGCCAATGGAAAAGGAGTTGCGGCTCGGCGATGGCGATGCGGGATGGGCGGCTTCCGCTTTTATGCTCGGCTATTTTCTTACCGCGCCTTTTTTTGGATACCTCGGGGATCGATTTCCAAGAAAATATCTCATGCTGGGCGGAGTCGTGGCCTGGAGTCTCGCCACGGCTTGCAGCGGGTTTGCACAAAATTTCGTGCAGCTTTTCACCATCCGCATTTTTGTCGGGGTAGGGGAGGCGTGCTTTGTCACGATGGGGCCAAGTTGGATTTCGGATCTGTTTGCCGCGACGCGCCGGAATACGGCGCTCACACTTTTTTACGTGGCGATTCCGTTTGGTTCGGCCATCGGTTTTACAATCGGGGGATGGTTCGCGCAGCACGGTGACTGGCGTCATGCTTTTATTTATGCGGGACTGCCCGGTGTGTTGCTGGCCCTGAGCTTGTTGTTTCTCCGGGAACCGCAGCGTGGTGAGTCGGATGGTGTCGAGGGGGAAATGATCAAACATCCGAAAGCGACGATCAAGGAAGTTTTCGGCCTCCTTTTGAATCGCCGGTACAATTTATTGATCTGGGGATACACAGCGCAGACTTTTTCCATCGGCGCTTTTGGGATATGGGGGCCGACCTTTCTCTACCGTGTTCACGATCTGCCCTTGGGGAAGGCCTCGACGATTTTTGGAGCATTGCTTGCGGGTACCGGCCTGGTCGCAACGCTGCTCGGTGGTTTTCTGGCCAACACTTTGCGCAAGCGAACACCAGCCGGTTATGCCTGGATCATGGCTGGGTCAATGGTTATCGCGATGCCCGTTTGTTTCTTTGCGCTCGTTGTCGGGAATGCCACGCTTTCGCTGGTGGGTCTTGGAGCGAGCATGTTCTTCTTGTTTCTGCCCACGGGTCCGATTTGCAGCGAAATTTTTGAAATCGTTCCCGTGCATCTCCGCGCCAGCGCCATGGCGGTCTGCACTTTCATCATCCATCTTTTCGGCGATTTCGGTTCGCCTGCCGCCGTCGGTTACGTTTCCGATCATACGCACAGCTTGCAAACGGGTGTGCTGATACTCCCGGCTGTTCTCCTGATCGGAGCCGTGCTATGGAGTTTCCTCGTGCGCTTCACGCGCGAACCACTCAAAGTAGAAGCATGAAGATTACCGCTCGAACCCTTTCCGACAAGATCTGCGAAGTCGAGATCGACGGATCGATTTTCAAAAAGATCACGCCGCATAAAGGAGATATTCTCGATTTGCCCTGGATTGCGCCGGGATTGATCGACATTCAAATCAATGGATTCGGCGGCATCGATTTCAATCGCCCACTCGAATCCGAGGAGTCGTGGCATCATGCCACCCAGCAACTTTATGCCCACGGTTGCACCGGTTTTCTGCTCGCGCTGATTACGAACCAGGAGAAAAGCTATCGAGAGCTTCTCACCGATCTCACGGCGCGGATTCGTCGCGATCCGCGTAATTGCCTCGGTTTTCACATGGAGGGGCCATGGCTGAATCCCGATCCCGGTTATCGGGGTGCGCATCTGGCGGAATGGATGCAGAAGCCGAGTATTCGATTGCTGGAGGAGTGGGAGACCCTTGCGGGCGATTTGCTCAAAATCATTACGCTCGCGCCCGAGGTCGATCTGGAGGCGAGCCTGTCGGTTATTCGTGCGGGGGTGAAAAAAAAGATCAGGTTCTTCCTGGGACATTCCGCAGCGATGGGTGAAACCTTGCAACAAGTCGTCGCGGCTGGTGCGGTCGGTTCGACTCATCTTGGTAATGCGGTGCCTGCCACCGTGCCGAAATTCGAGAACGTTATTTTTCATCTGCTGGCGCAATCCGGATTGCTGGCGTCACTCATTCCCGATGGTCTCCATTTGCCACCTCATGCTTTTCGCGCACTTGCGCAGGCAC
>JABDGH010000062.1 GCA_013286145.1 Verrucomicrobiota bacterium | reverse complement strand
TCGTTCAACGCCAAGTCATCGGCTTTCGCCTCGGGTTTGTAACCGCGCAATTCGATCTTATCGGGAAAGAGAGGCTGGGCTTCGGCCATCTGTACCGATTTTGGGATGTCGATCACCACCGGGCCGGGACGCCCGCTGTTGGCGATGTAGAAGGCTTCCTTCACGATCCGGGGGATGTCCATGATGTCGAGCACGAGATAGCTGTGCTTCACCACGGGCAGGGTCAGTCCGAAGAAGTCGGTTTCCTGGAAGGCGCCCTTGCCGATCATGTGTTGCGGCACCTGGCCGGTGATCGACACGATAGGAATCGAATCCATGAAGGCATCGGCGAGACCGGTCACGAGATTGGTCGCACCCGGACCACTGGTCGCCATGCAAACGCCCACCTTGCCGGTCGCACGTGAAAAACCTTCGGCCATGAAAACGCCGCCCTGTTCATGGCGGGGCAGGATCGTGCGGATTTTTTTCGACTTGGTCAGCGCCTGGTGCAGAAGCTGGCTGGCGCCGCCGGGATAAGCGCAAATCGTATCGACACCCTCGCGTTCCAGGCAGGCAACGAGCGTTTCCGCACCGTTCATCTTGGGGCCGCGTCGGGAAAGGGCAGGGGAGGCTGCCTTTTTGGTCTTGGTAGGGGCTGTCGATTTCATAAATGGAGAATGGTCATACTAAAGGGGAACAGGGCTGTTAGCAACTCAACTATTGCCAACCGGAGTTATGGCTTTTCGTCGCCGGAGGGCTGACGGATGTTTGCCTTGAAAATCAGACCGACCTACGGCGAAGGAAACAGAGCCAAAGACAAACAAGTCCGACGCTAAAAAGCACCCACGTTGCCGGTTCCGGCGCGTCGGATGCCATGATGCTCTGGATCTGCGATTGGTAGGTATTCACCTGAACCATGCCGGAAAGGGTCACACTCTGGACATCCCCGGGATTATCCTGCGGGCTAAGCGTTCCACTGCCCGTGACTTCATTGATCCCGGTCAGTTCCCACGTCTGGGTCGTGGCATTAAAAAGGAAATCTGCTCCACCGGAATCGCCGCCAACCAGCGTGGAATTGTTGATGCTATTTGCGGCGCCGTCGTTGAAGGTGCCATTAACGGTTATAAAATCGTTGGAAAAATAGGAAGTGCTTTGTGGATTGATCAATATGTTCGTCAACGATACGTGATCAACACCCCAAGTTTCGCCAAGGCCGCCGCTTCCAAATCCGAGCATGACCACCGAGCTGCCTGGCTGTGTCTGGGAAAAGGCAGTCGGAGGATTAAGACTGAGCGTAAGGGGAGGTAAAGTTGGGGAAGTCGCAATCTGAAAAAGAACCAGGTCCGCAGTTCCATTTGAATCCGAAATGGATCGTGTGGATCCCGGCACCGCCAGATAAGTGCCTCCGTCCACCACGAAAGTTCCCGCGCCAACATGCGCTGCGGTCATTACCCATCCGTTGCCCACATAGACGCCGCTGGCTCCTCCGCCAATCTGGCCAACATAATTCCACCCAGTCACCCCGGGCGCACCCCAGCCTGTGGTCCAATTGGCTATATCCGAATTGGTCGGGGCGGTTGTGTCAAAACTACCGTTCATCTGAACGGCCCTGGCGGGAATCAGTAAAAGTGCTGCTAAAAAAAGGATCGAGAGGATAGCCCGAATCATTTCAATTAATGTAGCTTAAATAGACTTGAGTGTAAAGGGAAAGAGGGGTGCCAAGACTTCGGTTCAAGAGCTTACTGAAAAAAGCATTTTTATAAAACTCTGTCATCCTGAGCTTGTCGAAGGATCAGCCCCCGGAAGACGTCCTCTCACCCTGCAAGTGTGGACTTATCGGAAGCTGATCCTTCGACAAGCTCAGGATGACGGGCTTTTTAAAGAAACTTCCAGAACACCTTCTAGCTATGTTCGCGCAGGATCACATGGGCGGTGTTGTATCCGCTCGCGGCGAAAACTCCGCCTCCGGGATGTGTGCTCGCACCCGTCAGGTAGAGACCGGGCATCGGTGTTTTGTAGGTCGATAATTCGGGCAACGGACGGAACATGAACATCTGGTCGAGGCTCATTTCCAAGTGCATCACGTTGGCACGAAGCAGTCCCAGCGTTCGCTCAATGTCGAGCGGCGTTTGAATATAACGGTCGATCATTTCGCCGCGCATATTGGGCGCGTACTGGCAGACGAGATCGTAAAGCTTGTCGGCTTCGCGTTCGCGGATGTCGTCCCAAGCTTCGCCGTTACTGAGTTCGTAGGGATGATATTGGCCCCAGGTGAAGAGAACATGTTTGCCTTCGGGTGCCAGGGTCGGATCAAGCGCGGAAAAACTCATCGCCACCACCGAGGGCTTTTGTGGTGGCAGGCCGAACGAAAAATCACGATGGGAGCTTTGTAAATAATCCATTGAAGGACAGAGCAGTTGCAACGATGTGTGATAATCTTTCGTCCCGGGGCGTGGTCCCACCGGGCCATCACCGTAATCGGGAAGTTCCTCAACTGCATGGCGGACGATCATGCCAAAACCATTGCCGACACGTGTGCGAGCCACTCGCTTTTTCAACTCGTCCGGCGGATTTTTAAGCAGCTTGTTGAAAAGCGTATGGATGTGACAGGCGGAGACCACACGCTTGGCGGTGATTTCTTCAAATTTGGTTTTCTCATCCTTCGCACGATATGAAATTTTCCAGGGCGGACCTTCGCTGATTTCTGTCACCTCAGCGTCGCAAATAATTTTACCGCCATCGCTTTCGAGACGTTTGGCCAGGGCCTGCGTGAGTGCGCCGCTCCCGCCCTTGGCTCGCTTTGCGCCACTTTTATGAATCATTGCGTTCCAGCCCAGCATGTCGCCAGTGGCCATTTCGGTGGGGGGCGGGGCCGGACTGCGCGGAGAGCCACGCCAGCGCGGTCTTCACCGCGGGATGAACGAATAGTTCGTCGATAAGCTGTCCGTAGGGCGCCATGAGCTGTCGCGTGGTATCGAGCGACGACCAAAGTTTACGCGAACGCCAATTGAGCAGGTTGCGCTTGAAGATCGTGCCGAAAATCCCGCCCGGTGTGGGTGGTTTCAGGAACGTTTCAAAAATGCCCTCGTTCAATTCGCCCCAATGCTGGACAAAAGCGCGATAGGCCTCGGCATCCTTGGGCGAAATTTTCGCGATGCTTTCGCAGGTGCGATCTAGATCGCGATAAAAGCTGATACCGGTGCCTGTGCCGAGAATGGGGTAATAAGCCCACGGATCCATCTCGAGGTATTCGAGGCCGAAGCGATGAAGTTCCAAATCACGCAGCACCGGCGTCAGATGAATCATGATGTGCGCCGAGGAACCGACATCGAGTTTGTAACCGGGGATCAAGTCGTCTTGGGTGCAAACTGCGCCGCCGACGATATGCCGCCGTTCGAGCACGAGCACCTTGCGTCCTTCCCTGGCCAGGTAACAGGCACAGGTCAGGCCGTTATGACCCGCCCCGACAACGACCACATCATAATGCGTCATGAATTACATTCTAGCGGCGGTCATGGTGCAGTTACGAGGATAAGTATCATGCGCCGCCCTGAATGGAATATGGGGAATGGAAAAACAAAATCTGCTTTTATGAAAAGCTAAAGTGTTCATCTTGGCAATTGGCAAACAAGACCCCATGGCAAAACGATTCAAAAAAAGAAAGGAGATGGGGGATGACGCCTCCCCGCTGTCGCCTGCCTCCAAGGCCCTGGGTTCGGGTTTCTGGATCGCGTTGCTCTTGGCGGCGATAACCTTTCTGGCCTACTGGCCTTCGCTCAAATCTGTTTTTGTTTATGACGCTCGCGTAGAAATTAGCCAGGAGGGCTTCATTACGTCTCTTTCAAATCTGCCTGACGTTCTTTCGCTGAAAGTATTGGGCATGAGCCTTACGCTGGGGCCGCGTCCAGGACAGATGCTTTACCTGATGCTTATCGCCGCCGTCTGCGGCAAGCACCCCTTCGGGTATCATTTATGCAGCAATCTGCTGCATGCGGTGAATATCGCGCTCTTGTTTGTGTTGTTATGCCGCTTGATCGCGACGGAAATAACGGCGCTGACCAGAAGAGATATTCTGAAAGTTAAACTAGCCGTGGCGACGGTTACCTTGCTTTTCGCTTTGCATCCGATCTCGGTCGAGTCGGTTTCTGAGATAAGTTACAGCTCGAGTTTGCTGGTAACATTTTTCACTCTGCTGGCTTTATTTGCGGCAATGGCCTTTCGACCGGAAAATTTTCGAGATGCAATGATCATGGGAAGCATCGGCACTTTTTGCGCCTTTGCCTCGGTGACGTGCAAGGAATCGGGAATTGCCACGCCACTTCTCCTCATCGTCTATTGGTTTTTGTTTCGACGCCGCGAAGCAAAAAAGCCGTGGTTGTTATTTTTGGGTGCAGCGACAGCAGTGACCGGAGTCTTTCTGGCGGCCCGCTTTCTTTTGGCACCGCCAGCTTTGCCCGGGCTGGCTCCCCTGAGTTATCTCGGAGGCTCATTTTCACAGGTCTTTTTGATCCAGCCTCGCTTATGGGTTTTCATGATGGGCAAATTATTTTGGCCGACGCAACTTTCGGCTGATTATACGCTGGAAAATATGGACGGGATATCGACGGCACTTGCACTGGTGATTCTGGTCGTGGTGGTTTTGCTGCAAGTCTGGCTGGCCCGGAAGAGTCGGATGGGTGCATTGGGAGTTGCCATCTATTGGCTGGGGTTGGCGGCTGTTTCCAACTTCATCCCACTCAACCGTATCCTGGCCGACCGTTTTTACTATTTACCGCTGGCGGGGGTTGCGATGCAACTGCTGGCATTGCTTCTGATGACGTTAAGATCGAACCGGGGATTTTGGATGGCGGTGGCGCCTTTGCTGGGCGCGCTTTTACCCCTGACTCTTCTCAGCCTGACGCGCGAAGAGGTTTTTGCCGACGATTTTTCTCTTTGGACTGACACACTTCAAGCAAGCCCTTTTTCCTCGGCGGCCCGCAATGGTCTTGGCGTTGCGCTTTTTGAAAAAGGACAAATGGACGACGCGATTTCCTATTATCAAAAAGCCCTGAAGATTCATCCGAATGATCCCCAAGCTCTTAATGACCTGGGTCTTGCCCTTTCCAAAAAAGGTCAGGTGGACGAGGCCATGATTCAGTTTCAAAAGACGCTGGAGGTTGACCCCAATAATGTCGATGCTCTCAATAATCTCGGCCTTGCTCTTGCCAAAAAAGGACGATTGGACGAGGCGATGATTTGTTACCAAAAAGCATTGGGAATCCGCCCCAATGATGTCCAATCTCACAATAGCCTCGGTGTTGCTTTTTTTCAAAAGGGACAAATGGATGACGCGATGTCCCAGTTTCAAAAAGCACTGGAAATCAATCCCGACTATGCGGACTCCCACTTTAACCTGGGCACTCTTCTTTTCAAGATAGGGCAAGTAGATGCAGCGATAATCCAATACAAAAAATCATTGGAAATTGATCCCAACAATGCCAAGGCTCACAACAACCTGGGGACTGCCCTTTTTCAAAAAGGGAAAATGGACGAGGCGATTGTTCAGTTCCAGGAGGCCGTACGGCTGATGCCTGGCTACACCAGTGCGCAAAACAATCTGGCCAAGGCGTTACAAATGGCGGCTCCCAAGTGAAATTTTTTGATGCGCGGGTGACCAAGGGTAGAATCTGCTTCTAGGTAAACTAAAAAGGTTTATTCTAGCGATTGGGATCGCATGGCAAAACGTCTGGGAAAACAAAAACAATCGTCGAAGACTACGTCAGCAACACAGCTTCAAACTGGGGGTGTGCTGACGACTACCAACTGGAAACTATTTTTGTTTCAGGTGCTGGTGATTGTGGGGGCAGGGTTGTGGATTTACTGGCCCGCCCTGAAGGGTGACTGGCTTTGGGATGACGATATCATGATCGTCAATAATGCGATTGTGCATGATCCGGCGGGTCTCTGGAAAATCTGGTTTCATCCCAGCGAGGTGACCGATTATTTTTTTCCGATCAAGGACAGCGTGGAGTGGCTGGAATGGCATCTCTGGCACAACCACACGTTCGGCTACCATCTGCTCAATGTCCTTTTGCATATTTGCAGCGCGTTGCTGGTGTGGCGTCTTTTCGGCAAGCTCGGCCTGCGTTTGGCGTGGCTGGGGGGATTGCTCTTTATCGTTCACCCGGTGACGGTCGAGTCGGTGGCGTGGATTTCGGAGCTTAAGAACACGCTCTCATTGCCGCCGTTTCTTTTGGCGATGTGCGCCTTCATCGATTACGAAAATAACGGCAAGCGACGCGATTATTTTCTGGCCCTGGGATTTTTCCTGGTGGCGATGCTCTGCAAAACCACCATGCTGATGTTCCCGCTGGTGATTCTGCTTTATCTCTGGTGGAAACGGGGCCGGGTCGGCTTGAACGCCCTGAAGATCAGCGCACCGTTCTTTATTATTTCCCTTGGATTGGGACTGGTGACCGTTGGGTTTTTGCATCGTGCCATAAATCAGCCGGGTATTCCGACAGGCGGCTTTCTCACGCGTCTGGACCAGGCTGGCTTGTCGATTGCGTTTTATTTTTCCAAGTGTTTTGGACCGATGGAGTTGTTGCCGATTTATCCGAGGTGGGTGGTCGATCCAACTTTCCTTGTGCAATTTCTACCGTGGCCGGTCATGGGCGGCGTGATTTATTGGCTGTGGACAAAGAGGGCAGGCTGGGGACGACACGCGCTGCTGGGGTTGGGATTCTTTTTGCTCAACATCGCGCCTGTGGCGGGTTTCTTCGGGGGCTCCTACATGGATTTTACGTGGGTGATGGATCATTTTCTCTACATCCCACTGATCGGACTAATCGGCCTGGTGGTGGCGGCGCTGGGAGACGTGGAGCCGCAGCTTTCGCGTTCGATTCGCTCAATCGGCACGGGAGTTGTCATGGTCATCATGGGATTACTGGCTTGGGAGAGCCACGGATACGCGGGGATCTATATCAATGCGGAAACGCTCTGGACTTATACGCTTCAGCGCAATCCAGAGGCTTGGAATGCCCGAGTTAATCTGGGATTTGCACTATTTCAAAAAGGACGGATTTCTGCGGCAATAGATCAGTACAAACAAGCCATAAGGCTTAATCCTGGCTATGTCTTGGCCCGTTATGACTTGGGAATTGCTCTTCAACGGGCGAATCGTGTTTCCGAGGCCATCGAGCAATATGAGCAGGCAATAAAAATCAACCCTGACTATCTCGAAGCACATATCAATCTGGGTGGGGCGCTGTTTCAAACCCATCGGATTCCAGAAACAATCGAACAATGCAGGCAAGTCTTGAGGATCGCTCCAAACTACGTCCCTGGATATGATAATTTGGGTGCGGCGCTGTTTCAGAATGGCCAGGTTTCCGAGGCGATCAAGCAGTACGAACAAGCGTTGAAGCTCAATCCCGAGGATGGCGCATCACATGGCAATCTGGGTGAAGCCCTGGCTCAAATGAATGACTTTCCCGGGGCGATCAAACAATACATGGAGGCTTTAAGAATTAATCCTCAGGATGCCGACTCGCATGATAAGCTGGGTCTCATTTTTGCCCAGTTACATCGAAATTCCGAGGCAACTGAACAATTTGAGAAGGCATTGAAAATAGACCCTAATTTATCGGAAGCGCAGGAAAAGTTGAAGGAACTACAGAATGCTGATTCACTAAAAAATTAAAACCAAGACTATTGAGCCGATTGCATGGATTTTTTGTAGGAGCATCCAGGCAGAAGTCTTTGGCTTTAATCCCCCTTAACTTTTCTTCCTCATGGGAATACGCACTAAAAAGAAAAAGCGATCTTCTGAAGTTGGTTCCGTGACACGGACTCCATCCGGGGGGTGTGCTGACGATGGCCAACTGGAAACTATTTTTGTTTCAGGTGCTGGTGATTGTGGGAACGGGGTTGTGGATTTTCTGGCCTGCCCTGCATGGCGACTGGCTTTGGGATGATGACGTTTACATTACGAACAATCCCTTGATGCAAGACCCAGCAAGATTATGGAAAGCATGGTTCCAGCCGGGAAGTTTTGTTGAGTATTACCCCATCGAGGAGAGCGTTCAGTGGGTGCAATGGCAGCTATGGCACAGAGAGACGTTTGGCTACCATCTCACCAATATTATTTTACATATCTCCAGTGCGTTGCTGGTGTGGCGTCTTTTCAGCAAGTTGGGATTGCGGTTCGCGTGGCTGGGGGGATTGATTTTTATCGTTCATCCGGTGACGGTCGAGTCGGTGGCGTGGATTGCGGAGCTTAAGAACACACTTTCGTTGCCGCCGTTCCTCCTGGCGATGTGCGCTTTCATCGATTACGAAAATAAAAGGAAAAGAAGAGATTATTTCCTGGCCCTGGGATTCTTCCTGGTGGCGATGCTCTGCAAGATCAGCATGGCGCTATTTCCGGTTGTTATCCTGCTTTATGCCTGGTGGAAACGGGGCCGGATCGGATGGAGTGATCTTAAAGCCGTCGTGCCTTTCCTTGTCATTTCCGTGGTCCTTGGGTTTCTCACTATTTTTTCAGGGAGATGGTTTCTTGTACACCATCCATCAGCGGTCATACCGATAAGCGGCTTTTTTCCGAAACTGGTTTTGGCAGCGGTTTCAATTTCATTTTATTTCTCGAAATGCTTTTTGCCGGTGGAGCTGCTGACGATCTATCCCAAATGGGAGGTCGATCCGTTCTCGCCCATACAGTATTTGCCCTGGCTGGTTCTCATCGGGGTGATTTACTGGTTCTGGACAAAAAGAGCAGGCTGGGGTCGTCATGCCTTGCTGGGATTGGGATTCTTTTTGATCATCCTTGCGCCATTTGTGGGATTTCTTGGGGTCTCTTACATGGATTACACGTGGGTGATGGATCATTTTCTCTACATCCCGATGATTGGATTAATCGGCCTGGTGATGGCGGCGCTGGGACACGTGGAGAAGCAACTTTCCCGTTCTGCTCGATCCTTCGGTTTGGTAATGATGATAGCCATCATGGGATTATTGGCTTGGGAAAGCCACGGGTATGCAGCGCTCTACATCGACTCGCAGACTCTCTGGTCTTACACGCTCCAGCGCAATCCGGGGGCTGCGATCGCTCATAACAATCTTGCGGATTCATTATCCAAAGCAGGAGAGATTTCCAAGGCGATTGAGGAGTACAAACAAGCCATAAGGCTCAATCCCAATTATGCATTGGCGTACTATAACCTTGGAACCACCCTTTCACGGACAAATCGGACTTCCGAGGCCATTGAGCAATTTGAACAGGCAATAAAAATTAATCCTGAGGATATTGAATCGCACAATAATCTGGGTGAAGCCCTGCTTCAATCGAAC
>JABDGH010000061.1:7679-9567 GCA_013286145.1 Verrucomicrobiota bacterium | reverse complement strand
AACGGTGAGTCGCGTTGAAGAACTCGCGGTGAAATGGAATGTGCCGAAATCGGAAGTTGTCCGGCGCGCTATCGACCAGGCGGCACGGGGAGAACATTTGGAGCGGGAAATTCTTACTCCGCTGCAGGCTCTTGAGAGCCTCCAAAAAACGGGTATTAGCGCCAGGGCCGCTGCCAGGTTCAATGCGGAAGTCCGCCTCTCGCGTCGCGCCTCAAGCTTGAAGCGCGGATGATTCAGCTTGATACGAATTTTCTGATCGGGGCGGTGAACAAGGGATCGCCCCTGGAAGCCATTTTAAAGAGATGGTTGTTGGAGGGTGAAAGTCTGGCGACAAGCTCCATCGCCTGGGCTGAGTTTTTGAATGGTCCCGTCAGCAAACAGCACGTGTGGGAGATGAGCAATCTTATCGAAGGAAGAATCGTTCCCTTTGGCGGCGCAGAAGCGGAAAAAGCCTCGGAACTTTTTAACGAGACGGGGCGCAAAAGAACGGCAAGATTCGATTGTTTCATTGCTGCCACGGCCATCTGTTCAGGCGCGTCCCTCGCCACGCAAAATCGGAAGGATTTCGCCCCGTTTGTTGCCGCCGGTTTGCGTCTGGCGTGAGGCCGGTCAACGATAGAAGGTTTGCACGATGAGTTGTCATGCTGCTACCTTGGCAGTGTGACGCATCTCGCTCTTATATCATGGAACGAGGAAGACTTTTCGTTGCAGGTGTTCTGGGCCATTGGCTGGTTCAGCCTCGTTTTCATTGGTATTCAGGCTGTCCTGGGGTTGTTCGTCGGGCATGACGGAGATACCAGTTCAAGCGGCAGCCTCGATATCCACGGTGGGCATGGCGGCGGTGGCGGCTACCTGTCGATGAGAAGCATTTCGGCCATGTTGCTGGGGCTGGGATTCGGGGGAGCGATTTTTGAGAGGAACGGATTTTCCGTTGGTATTTCGGCATTGGGTGGGCTCGCCATTGGCCTTGTCATCGGCGTCATTTATGTCGCGATGATGAATTCACTTTATCGACTGCGCTCGGATGGCACGGCGGTGCTGTCGGATGCGATCAATAAAAGTGGCACGGTCTATATGCGCATCCCAGGAAGCATGGCGGGCGCGGGTGAGATTCAAATCTCGTTTGGCGGCCGCATGCAAAATATCAAGGCCTACACCCACGGCTGGGATCTGGCCACGGGAACGGCCGTTCGCGTCGTTTCGCTTCACGGCGACCAGGCGTTGCTGGTTGAAAAACTTTCGTAAATCAAATCATCGAGGATAACAAAATGTATAATATGGAGTGGTTCTATCTTTTCGGGGGCGCGGCGCTTTTGGTGTTCACGGCGTTCATCAGTTTTCTCAGCCGCTACAAGCGTTGTCCGTCGGATCGTGTCCTCGTTGTTTATGGCCGGGTCGGGGCGGGCCGTAGCGCGCGGTGCATGCACGGCGGCGCAGCATTCATCCTGCCGATTGTCCAGGACTACCAGTTTCTCGATTTGCGTCCGATGTCGATCGACATCCAGTTGAACAACGCGCTTTCCAAGCAGAACATCCGGGTGAGCGTGCCCTCGACGTTCACGATCGGCGTCACGACCGACCCGGATAAAATGGGCAATGCCGCCGAGCGTTTGCTGGGTTTGAACAACGCGCAGATCATGCAACTCGCCAAGGAAATCATTTTCGGGCAGATGCGGCAGGTGGTGGCGACGATGCGGATCGAGGAGATCAACGCCGACCGCGACAGGCTGATCGAGGCGATCACGAACAACGTCAGCACCGAACTCGAAAAAGTTGGATTGCGCCTGATCAACGTGAATATCCAGGATGTCACCGACGAATCGGGTTACATCGAAGCGCTGGGCAAGGAGGCCTCCGCGAAGGCGATTGCTGACGCCAAGATCAAGGT
>JABDGH010000061.1:0-7669 GCA_013286145.1 Verrucomicrobiota bacterium | reverse complement strand
GGCCCAGGCCGAGCGCGACTCGGAAATCGGCAAGGCTCTCGCTGACAAGGAAATGACGGTCAGCGTTGCCAGTGCGCAGGCCGATGCGACCAAGGGTAAAAACGAAGCCCAGCAGGAGATCGCACAATCCAATTCTGATTTACGCATCAAGCAGGCGGAGGCCGCGCGCACCGCACAGGTTGCCGAGAATGTGGCGAAGGCCGATGTGCAGCGTCAGACTTTCGATGCCGAAACCAAGGCCCAGGAATCGCGCGCGGCGATGCAGCGCAAACAGCAATACGCGGAACAGGTGGTGCCTGCGGAAATCGCCAAGGAAGCGGTTATTGTCAACGCCCAGGCCGAAGCACAGCGGGTCACGATTGCGGCTGATGCGGAAGGCAAAAAGATTCTGACCATCAAGCAGGCCGAGGGGTTGGGTATCAAATCGGTGCTGGAAGGTCGCGCCGAGGGTTTCCGGCAACTGGTTGCGGCGGCGGGCGGTAGCGCCAACGAAGCGGTCATCGTGCTGGTGGCCGATCAACTTCCCAATCTGGTTGATTCGCAGATGAAGGCGATCTCCAACCTGAAGATCGACAAAGTGATTGTTTGGGGTGGTGGTGGAGAAAACGAAAAAGGTGGCATCTCGCATTTGCTCAAGGATTTGATCACGGGATTGCCGCCCGTGACCGATCTGGCCAAGGCAGCGGGTGTGCAATTGCCGCCAGTGCTGGGACGAGTCGAATCACCGTTTGCGGAAACTCCATCTGAACCGAAGAAGGGGTAGGGTAGTCTGTCATCCTTCGACAAGCTCAGGATGACGGGTAGGGGGAGTCAGTTAAATCTCTTTGGTGTAATTCCTCGAAGCTTGCTCCGGGGTTCTTTACTCAGGGACTCGCTATTGCTTGGCGGAGTTCCAGAGCCGGGCATAGACGCCGTTTCGCGTCAAGAGTTCCGGGCCGGTTCCCGATTCGATCACCGCGCCGTTTTCGAGGACGTAGATGCAGTCAACGTGATGTATCGTGCTTAATCGATGGGTCACGATCAACGTGGTAAAGCGTTGCATCAAGGCATGGAGGGTTTCCATGATTTCAGCTTCTGTTTCCAGGTCGAGTGCGCTGGTCGGTTCGTCGAGCAACAGGATCGGCGCGTTTTTCAGGAAGGCGCGTGCGAGTCCAATCCGTTGCTTTTGGCCGCCACTCAGCCGCACTCCGCGTTCACCGACGTGGGTCTCGTAACCGCGCGGTAATTTTTGGATGAAATCGTCCGCTTGGGCCGCTTGTGCTGCCGCACGAATATCGGCGCGACTCGCCCCGGGACGACCATAGGCGATATTTTCCAGGACGGTGCCGGAAAGCAATAGCGTGTCCTGCAAGACGATGGAAATATTCGCGCGCAACGATTTTTTTGTCGCCTCGCGGACATCATCGCCATCGATCAGAACGCGGCCTGAATTGGGATCATAAAAGCGTGGCACGAGGGAAAGCAGGGTGGTTTTGCCCGCGCCGGTGCCGCCTACCAGCGCCACGGTCTGTCCCGGTTTCACGTTCAGGCTGATGTTATTTAAAATCGGGTGCGCGGCTTCGTAGGCGAAGCTTACGTTTTCAAAAGTTATTTCACCGCGAGCCATCGGCATGGTTTTCGCGCCGGCTTTTTCCGGCACAGAATCCTCGGCATCGAGGATTTCAAACACACGTTGCATTCCTGCGGCAGCGCCTTCGAGGGCCCAGGCGGTATAGCTGAGTTGTTCCAGCGGCTGGTAGAGCATGTTGACGTAGGCGAGGAACAAGGTGAGTTGTCCCACGGTCAGCCGATGATTCAGGATGTGCAACGTCGCCACATAAAGCACGATGGCCAATCCGAGCGCCATCACGCCGGAAACGGCGAGGCTCGAAACGGCGTTGGTGATCGTGAGATTCAAATTAGCCGCGTAACTGTGCCGCGCCTCACGCTCAAATTCGCGCACCTCGAATTCCTCCTGCCCGAAGGCGTGGACGATGCGGATGCTGGTCAATCCTTCGCTTGCCCGTGCCAGCACGTCGCTCTCTTCTTGTTGCAGCTCGGTCGTCTGGCGTCGCACGCGCGCGGAGAAAAAATGGATAGTGATCCACAAGAGCGGGATGATGATGAGCGAAACGAACGCCAACTCGGCATCCATCACGAACATGTAGGCGAAGGTGGTCAACAGCGTGATGACCGAGCCGAAAACTGTATCGAAACCGCGATTGAAGAAGGTCTGGATCGCCTGCGAATCGTAAGCAACGCGGAAGGTCGAATCGCCGCTGCGTCGCCGGTCGTGGAAATGGAGCGGGAGATATTGGAGATATGAATAGAGTTGGGTGCGAAGCAGCAGCAGCGTCTTGAGCCCGATTTCGATTGAGACGTAATTTCTCCAGAAGCCAAGCAATCCAGCCAGCAGGTAAATGGTCACCATGGCAATCGCGGCAAAGAGTGCCGCATGACCGGTGGTGAAACTGAAAGTCGCGAAGTGGACTTCTTCGCCCGGCCCGACCGTGATGACGTGGTCGATCACCCACTGGATCGGCCAGTATTTGAGCAGACTGAAATTAACGCCGATGACCAGGAGGATCAGGCTGAAACAGATCGTGCCCAGGTAGGGCCGGTAATAACCAATGACGCGGCGGTAGAGGTTCATGGCTGGTTTTCGAATTCAGGCTCGCCTCGGGCACCATGCCAGATACGGGCGATCTGGATTGTATGGTTTGCGGGGGCATAGACATAGACAATCCGATAATTGCCATAGATCACTTCCCTGACGGAGGGATCATCTTGTTCCGGAACAACCCGTCCCATCTCGGGAAAGTTGATGAGAAGTTCTACTTTCTCATTGAGAGACCAAAGAAAAGTTCGCACGACTAAAGGATTATGTTTGCGGATGTAAGCGCCAACTTCCTTCAGATCTTGTCGGGCGAGCGGAGACCAAATTACTCGGACAGCCATGAGGCTATGTCTTTTTTAATTTCCTCATGGGGTATGCCTTCGCCACGATTCAGTTGATTAATTCCCTCCTGAACACCGGCGAGAAAACGCAATCTCTCCGCCATATCTTCGAAGGTACAATTATCAGGAAGGCGGGACAGAGCACTCAGAACGAGTTCTTTTTGGCTCATAAGGTTAGAATTGCATGATCCCTCTCGTGCGCAAGGCTATTTTCACTCCCGTCCACTCCGTTTCACCTGTCCCAACGGTTGCAACCCGGCGCGAATGGCGGCGACTTCCACGAGTTCTGAAAGTCGACGGCGCAGGCGCAGGCCGTGGATGAACCAGAGAAGAGCCAAAATGGAGACGACGCCGAGCACGTAGAGGGAGGTGCTTGTTCGCGTCAGCATGGTCACGAGTGAGAAGGTGAGCAACAACCCGATGACGAGAGAGGAAAAGGTGCTCACGTTCATGAAATTTCCAACCCGGGTCAGTCGTCGCCCGTGCGGATAAATTTCCGTCATCGAACGCAGGCGCAGGTTCCACCATCGGCTGGCAAAAATATGCATGTCCCAGTTTGTCCAACCGGTATCGAGCGAGAATTTCCAGCCTTCCTCCTCAAGCATCTGCTCGGTGGTGACCAGCAGATGGGAACGTTCGAGGCCGGTTTCACTCCAGAAAGCGAGATGACCCGCTGCGACCCAACTTACGGCGAGGTGAGGGGACTGTTCCTTGGTGGCGATGACCGCAGGCGGCGTCCGTTTGCCCTGGAGCCAGGTGAAGTAACGCGCCCATGCTCGACGCCACGGTTGCATGATGGCGAGATAAAGCAGGAGCAGTCGCGCGGGAATGGTGTCGAATTTTGCCTCGATCCTCGCCTGCGCCATGTAGCCCAACCCGACCATCAGGGTCAGCCCGAACATGATCAGCGGAATCAACCGCAGCCAGGCGAGGGGAATGGAAAGGAAAAAGATGAAGAGAGTCACCGCCAGCCATTCGAGGCTGCTCAGCAACGCCGCGAAGGGCGAGTAACGCTTTGGGTAAATACACTGGAAAAGCCCGGTGCCGAAAATGCCGTGGTAAATGATGGGGCGGGAGAAAAATGAGTCGGTTCGTGCCTGGGTATAGACATTCCCATGCCAGATGGCCGTCCCGGTTGCGCCGAAATATTGAAGGTGCTTGTAGCGTAACATCGCCTCGGCCTCGCCGTAACCGAGTTGCTGGCTGAAATAGGTGCGCACTTCAAAGCGCCGGTAATGCCAGACAACTGCGGCGGGACTGAATCCGATGACGTAGCCGAGTTGCATCAAGCGCCAGCAGACGTCCACGTCATCGCCTGCCTTGCGATACGCTGGATCGAATCCGCCAAGCTCCTCCAGCACCCATTTATGATAGGCCATGTTGCAGCCGGGCACATGCTCGGCAATCGTATCGGTCAGCAATACGTGGCTGGGCGACCCGGGCGCGGCTCCCACCGTGGCTTGAATCCAGTCGGTCGCGGGTGGTGAAATGTTCGGCCCACCTACGGCGGCGAAATCGGCGGAAAGGAGCGCGTGCACCAGAAAATAGAGCCAGTCGCAATCGACCATGCAGTCGGAATCGGTGAAGGCCACGACGGAGCCTTTTGCCGCCGCGATGCCGACGTTACGCGCGACACTCAGGCCCTTGTTGACCTGAACGATGTTTCGCACACGAGGGAAATCCCGCATGATTTCCTGCGTGTCGTCCTTGGAGCCGTCATCGACAAAGATGATTTCGTAATTGGGATAATGGAGCTTCTGGAGCGAGTTCAGGCAATCACGCAGCGTGCGTGCGCCATTATAGGAACAGACCACGACGGAGACCATCGGCAGTTTCGTTTTCGGCACGAGACGGTGGTAAAGCGGGCGCTCCGGATTTTTAAACAAAGGCTGCAAGGCCTGGTAACTCAGCTTGGGGCGGCGCTCCTTGGTGACGATGCCAAAGGCCCAATCGGTGACATCGACACCATCGGTGAACCATTCGTCCGTCCAGGAAAAGATGAACGTGCCAGCGAGGCCGCTCTCGAAAACGGTGGTGACGTGCTCGGTCAACAACTGCGCCTGTTCCTCCTCGGAATGGCGGATGGTATCCATCCCGAATTCGCTCAAGACGAGTGGTTTGTCCCCGGCGAGGTTCTGCAAGCGTCCCAGGTAATTGACGAGATCTTTCTTGCGATGCAGATAGACGTTGTAGCTGTAGAAATCGACTTCGCTCGGGAGCAGATATTCCGTGGGAGGGAAATTGGCATAGGCGGCGAGGGCGGTCGGGTCATTCTTTTTAACGATGCGAACCAGGGAGTTGAGGAACTCCTCCATGCGTCGCACGCCGTACCAGCGCACCAGGTCGGGCGGAATTTCGTTATCGATGAAAAAACCGAGCATGGAGGGATGTCCCGCGTTGGCCTGTGCGGCCAGGGCGACATTTTGCTGGATGGTCGAGAGGGCTTTGCGGTCGTCGATGAAGAGGACGCGCTTGTGCCAGGGGATGGTGACCATGACGCGCAGGCGATAATTTTGCGCGAGGTCGAGGAACCAGCGCGGCGGTGTGTGATAAACACGGACGACATTGATCCCGAGTTCGCGCATCAAGCCGAAGTCCTGCGCGACCCGCTCCGGTGAAGGCAGGTTGGGGCCATCGGTGGCGCTGGGACGGAAAGGGCCGTAGGTCACGCCTTGCAAATAGAACTTGGTGTCTCCTTCAAAGAAGAACTTGGCCTGTACCTTCAGGCGGGGGAGATCGGTCGCGGTGGCAGGCACCACGGATACTACATCATGCACATGGGAAGCTTCTACAAGGGAGGTGCGCGGGGCAAGTCAGGACTTCAAGGTAATGGTAGGTCATGTCCCAAAGAGACAGGGTAGTGTCCTAATTTATGGATTGGAGAGAATTTCCAAAATAACACTGCCGTCATCCTGAGCTTGTCGAAGGATCAGCTTCCAGAAAGCGTACGATTTACCCCATAGGGTGTGTGCTTACCGGGGGCTGATCCTTCGACAGGCTCAGGATGACAGAATGGAGGAATCGGAAACGGATTGGTTCGCTTTTGCTCGGAGTTATTTGGATGCTGATTCTGGCACTTTCAGAGGCAGCATAAGCTTGACTTCATAGGGTATTAGACCATTGTTTAATGAGATAAATTTATTTCGAGGCTTAAAAAAACTTACTCTTCATTCCTGTGAGCCATCTAAAAATTATAAATAATGGCTTGGGATGCTCGCTGGAGGGACTCCTTCGTTTTCTTGTGCGGGGAGTCGTGGCGACCGTCTGTTGCTTCGCGCTGGATGGAAGTGTTCACGGCCAAACCTATACGATTCTGCATAACTTTGGCGATGGCAGTGTCACCAATGATGGGGCCAATCCTTCTGGAACGATGATCCAGGTATCCGATGGAAATTTTTATGGAACAACCCAATCCGGTGGTTCAACTGGAAATTCAAACAATGGTTCTGGCCTCGGTACGATTTTCAAGATGACGCCACAGGGAGTAGTGACGATTTTGCACAACTTTCTGGATGGAAGTATTATTCAAGATGGATTTACTCCCCAGGGAGGTTTAATCCAAGGCACCGATGGAAACTTTTATGGAACGACTTTCGGTGGCGGATCAGCTAATAGGGGCACTCTTTTTAAGATGACGCCGCAGGGAACCGTAACGATTCTTCACAACTGTGGCCGCGATATAGCTTTCTATAGTGATGGGAGCCCCGCCAATGACGGATGGCACCCCGTCGCAGGTTTAATCCAAGGCACCGATGGAAACTTTTATGGAACGACTGCCGGTGGCGGATCGAGCGATGCTGGCACTGTTTTTAAGATGACACTACAGGGAGCGGTAACAATTTTGCATGATTTTACTCTCATCAATAATAGTGGAGCTAGTCCCTCGGGAGCCTTAATCCAAGGCCCTGATGGAAATTTCTACGGAACAACTTCCGGGGGTGGTTCAGCCAATGCTGGCATTTTTTTTAAAATAACTTCGCAAGGGGTGATGACGGTTTTACATAACTTTGGAGATGGAAGCATTCCTAATGATGGGCGGATTCCACGTGGAAATATGGTTCAAGGCTTGGATGGGAATTTCTATGGAACGACCACTCTGTCTGCTTCAAATGGGCTGGGCACTATCTTTAAAATATCGCTACAGGGAGCAGTAACTATTTTGCACGGATTTACTGATGGGAGCATTGTCAATGATGGGAGGTTTCCATATGCAGGAGTGGTTCAGGGGTTTGATGGAAACTTTTACGGAACAACGACGCAAGGTGGCTCTACGAATGATGATGGCACCGTTTTTAAAATGACGCCGCAGGGAGTGCTGACTATTCTGCACAACTTTGGTGATGCGACTGTCAGCAATGATGGATTTAATTCGAGATCAGGTTTGATTCAAGGCTTGGATGGTAATTTCTATGGAACCACTCCGGTAGGTGGTTCTACTAATTTCGGTACGGTTTTTAAAATCTCATTCAGGCCCTCGCCTTCCATGACGTTTCGCCAATGGCAGGGGATTTTCTTTAATTCTGTACAACTCGATAATCTCGCGATCAGCGGGCCGGAAGCGATTCCTCAAAACGATAATATATCGAACCTGCTCAAATATCTTTTCGACGTCAATCCGGTCCTTCCCATGGGACCCTTGGATCGCGCCGCGCTTCCAACCCCCGGGCTGACAACCATCGGAGGAACGAAGTATGTCACCTTGACCTATCGTCAGAATGCCGGGCAGACCGGC
>JABDGH010000060.1:319-10077 GCA_013286145.1 Verrucomicrobiota bacterium | reverse complement strand
TTTCTTTTGGTCATATCGGCAATCTGCTTGGTTTTTTTCTCATCGCATCTCGCCTCAACAGAAGTTAAGCCCGATCCATTGACTTATGAAAAGTTACTCTCCTTGCCTCCTGAGCAGCTTGAGAGAGTCGATGTTGCGGAAATGAATCTGCTTTGTGCGACAGGTTTACCCGGCTCAGAAAATATGGATATTGCGGCGTGTTTGAAAACTCTTGATCAATGGACGTCGTATGCAAGGGAACAGACTGAGCGAAACCTGCATCAGTACCGCGATAATCCCGCCAACTTCCAAAATATGGAAGGCTTGTACCGCATGAAAATGCTGGTAACGGTTCTAAAACTAGATTTGGGTTGTCATTACGACGACAACCACCCCAATGATGAACCGGCGGATACTTTTTTTGCAAAATCAGATTATTTATTCATTCACGGATTGCTGGGCGAACATCACGCGGGCACCTGTTCCTCCATTCCGGTATTGATAACCGCAGTGTCCAGGCGACTCGGATACCCCGTTAAGCTCGTGAGTGCCCGGAGTCATCTCTTTGCCCGTTGGGACGACGGTCATGATCGATTTAATATCGAAGCTTCCAATTCTAGCGGCATGGTTTCTCACCCCGACGATTATTACCGCCAATGGCCCAAGCCCATCAGTGACGAACAGATGGCGGCGGAAGGCTACCTTAAGTCCATGGTTCCCAGGGAAGAATTGGCTGCTTTTCTCGGGACAAGAGCTCTTTGTTTATTGGTGAATGGACGGAAGGATGAGGCAGAGAAAGTTTGTCAAAAAGCGCGGGAACTTGTACCTTTCTCCCGCTTGTTCAGGCTTGATCCCGGAGATTAAAAAGTCATGAAAAAATTGTTCATTGGATTGTTAATATCGGCATGGGCGGCCAGTTTCATTCCCAGTCAGGCCTACGAAGACCCGGAGACGGGTACTTTTCTCACCCGCGATCCAGCCGGGATGATTGATGGCCCCAATGAGTACACTTACGTCAAGCAGAACCCTTGGACGAGTTTTGATCCAGAAGGATTAGAGACCAAGCAAGAACTTCAAGATGACAACAGGGCTTTAAATACTCAACGTGATTTCTATAACACTGAACGACAGAGTCTTGCCAGAGACAAGATGCCGACCAAGAAAGTCGATGATAAAATTGCGGGAATCGATAAAAATATCAGCTCCAATGATAAACGAATCTCCAACATTGAAAAAACGGCTAAGCAAATTGTTAAAGGTACTGATCTGTACCTCAGTGTTATCGTGGGTGATGACTCCGACACTAAAAAGCTTAGAGAAACGGCAAAAACTAACTATGATAAAGCCGCTAATCTCGATGACGCCTCTGATTTTTACACAAAAAACAAAGCTAGTTTTGCCACTGCCGCTTACATTACATACGGCTCTTATCTCTTAAGTCCAGCAGTATCATTGGAGGGAAAGGCTGCTTTAGCCGCAGAGGAAACCACTACGATTTATCGGGCGGTTTCTAGCTCTGAACTAAATTCCATTAATGCGAGCAGAGATTTCTTATCCTCTCCAAGCATGGGAGGAAAATATTTTGCCCTTACACATGAAGGGGTAAAAAACTTTGCCAATAGCGCCTTTAATGCCAGTGAAAATATGACTATAACAAGCACTCGTGTGCCCAGTTCATTTTTGGATAACGGCACTCTGTTTAACGATCCAGGTGGTGCTGGTGCATCGGTTCATTTTTCCGATGATTTTCTACCTGCTCTAAATCAAGTCAAAAGTCCAATTGTAATCCATTAATATTAATTATGGAGAAGAATGAATTTAGATTGCTGTTTAACAAGGCACTAAATCAAGCTGTCGAACAAGCCGAAAAGAAACTTGGTCAAACTATTCCTAAAAAATTTACAATAGAACTTCATGGTGCTGGTGTCTCGAAAACGTTGGTTGATCCGGAAGTGGCACTTGACCACATTTATCTTAGCCCCGATAGTTTTTATCGGATAATTGATTTGTCGGTAATCGCGGTGAAAGAAGGGGAAACAATAATCTTCGTCCGTATTAGCAATCACAAACCTGGGAGGTTCGAGCAAACCTGGAATCAGCCGCAAGGTTCTGGCCCTTTTAAGCAACTACTTGCTGAGCGAATAGAAATCGCGTAAGGCGCGCGAAAAAGAGGGGGCAGGCACGGAGATATCCCCTGCCCTAGCCGAAATTCAAGACTGCGGCGTGCCTGTCCCCTTTTTTCTCTGCACGCTAGGGACTGGAGCAGATGCCAGCACAATGGCTGAAGAGTTATTACACTTCAAACAGGCTCAGGGACTAGGAATCGTTGGCAAGGGTGGCTTCCCAGGGCCAGCAAGTTTGTATGAATCGGATGCTCGAGATTCATTGCTCGAGCTCGGCTTTACTCCTCGAGACTGACTATGAACGAGACCCCCGTTACTTTCATTTGGCCGGGCATGAGCCATCTCTCTGATGATCGGCTTACTTTTAGGGCTACTGGCTACGATCAAGACGGCTCTCATTGGACGGGGGAAAAGACAATTTTGCTCGCAGAACCTAGTTACCGATTTTGGACTTGGGTTTATCTAAATCGATGGCTCTGGCCACCCATAATGAGTGAAACATTACTGTCTAAGCTGGAAATATTTTTCACCGAAAAGGTACAGTCCAACGAACAAACTTTGTTGCAGGTTCCCCAAGACGCCAACCTTATTTACCTTGATCAGTTGCAACCTGGAGCAGCCCTGATTATCGATCAGCTTTTTAACAAATTTGGCATAGACACGTTTACCGATCTCTCGATTAGCAGCAGCACGGAGTTGACCAAAGATGCACTACGATCTTTGTGTGCTGGGCTGGTGGAGGTATTTTGCTACCGAGGTGGAAAGTGTGATTTTTTCTGTGCCTTTGCTGAAACCTCGGACGCATTTGATCTAAACGCTAAAATCTTAGCGAAGCGTCTTAAAAAGAAAAAGGGGACAGGCACACAGCAGCCTTGAATTTCGTCTATGATCTGCATGCTATCCTGCCTCCGTGCCTGCCCCCTTTTTCTGGAGTTTTGAGAGGTCTGCGCAATAATGCCGATAAGCTTCAAAACGCGACTGATCCTGCTGCGGTTGCTGCTCGTCAGTGTGCCTTACAAACCATTCAGGAAATTGAAAGCAACACTCAAGGAGCAGGACTCTGATGAATAACGATCCTTCCAGTATTACCTTTGCACTTTTGGACAAAGAGAAAGGCATCCCCGACCCTGCCCCCGTCGTTGGGGAGGAGTATCCGCTGCCAGCTTGGTATAGGTCGGTTCGGAATGTCCCACTCGAACAATTGACGGTTGAAGATATTAGCAAAGCATGTCGTCAGGGCATTCATTTGAAGCAGGTTGTTCCACTGGCTTTGAAGGCATTGGGAGCCAATCCTCTTGAAGGAGAGATGTACGATGGTGAGCTATTGGTATCCCTAAAGGCCGTGGGGCGAGACTACTGGAGTATTAACACTGAAGACAGGGCTAGCTGTTTAGCCATTCTGGAAAGCTCAATTGTCGATTTTCCGGAGGATGTCGCCGAAGATGCGAATGAGCTTTTGTCTAACGTAGTCGCTCCTTAAAAAGGGGTGAGGCGTAGCGCAGAGTATTCGGATGGCTGGAAGAGCAGGCGCAGGAAGTTGAGATAAAACGAGACGACAAGGTTGAGCCACTTCTTGAAGTTCCACGCGGCGGCGGCCAAGAGGAGGTTGCGGGTGTCGCCCGCAAAGCCCTTGAGGTAGTTGCGGGCCAGGCGATAGTCGCTTTTCAAGTGGCCGATGACCGGTTCGATGGCGCATCTGGCGGGTTTGGTGGGGAGTCTGCTCTTTGGGCTTGGGGCCGGGCACGAGGATTTCGGTTTCTCCGATGCACCGGGTGCCGCGATAGCCCCGATCCACGATGGCTACGGCAGGGACACTGCCCGTGAGGGACTCGGTTTGTTGCAAGACTTCCGGCAGGGTGTGACCGTCGTAGAGGTTCTGGTCATGCGCTACGGCCCCGACGATGATCCCGCCGGTCTTGGTCAAGACCACGCTAGCCTTGGTTCCGGGGAAAAAGGGGACAGGCACGGACAGGATCGCAGACCATAGGAGGAATTCAAGGTTGCTGCGTGCCTGTCCTCTTTTGCCCTGGTAGGGACGGCAGTCCCATGCCGTCCGATTATTAATGGGACGCGAAGGGACTCGCGTCCCTACCGGGAGGCACCGCCGCTGGGCCAGCGGCGGCTACCTAAAAAGGCCAAAGCAAGCGGTAGGGACTTACACCAAAATCGTCTTGAGGAGTTCCCACTGCCAAAGGCACCAGCGATTTTCGGCGATGAGATCGAAGGCTGCCGTGTCGGGCTTGCGGGCGATGTCCTGAAGAACCGATTTCGGCGCGATGACGGTCGGGTCGAGGCCAAGCTCGGCGGCGACGGCATCCCGATGGATACGCAGCTTCTCCATCCGCACCTCGGCATCCTTGTCACGCGGGGGGCGTTCGCCCCGGGGCAGACGCGGGATGGGCGGCGCGAGGCGTCCCCGCTCGATGGCTTCGATGAGACGTTCCGAGCGCGGAGGCGAACTGCGCCTCGGCCAGCAGGGAGCGCCCATGGGCGGGATCGTCGGATTTTCCGAGCACCAGACGGCCAGGTCGAGCAGCAGTTCATTATGCAACACCTTGAAAACGGGGAGATCGACCGCCTCGGCCTCTTTTTCGCGCCAGTGCCAGAGTTCCTTCACGATGGCCTGGGCCTCGGGCGAGAGAACGGCGGAACCGCTGATGCGCCAGTCGTTCTCAGGATCATTCTCCCGCACATTCCGACTCGCGGCCACGACCCGCGCACACGATTGCTCGTGCCAGGTGCGGCGGCCTTTTTCATCAAGTTGCTTGCCGAGAATTTCGGCGATCGGCTCGAGATATTGCGTGTCCTGCACCGCATATTCGATCATGGCGGGTGAGAGCGGACGGCGGGACCAATCGGCTTTCTGGCTCTTTTTGTCGAGCGTCAGGCCGCAAAATTGTTCGACCAGCGCCCCGTAACCGAAGGCTCGCAGGCCGAGCAGTTGCGCGGCGAGCATCGTGTCAAAAACCGCCTGCGGCTCGGGTGCGCCAGCCCGGCGGAGCATCCGCAAATCGAAATCCGCCCCGTGGAGAATCCAGGTGTGGCGGCTGGTCGGCGGCCAGAGTTCGTCGAGGGGAAAAGCGTCGAGCGGGTCGATGAGGAAATGTTGCTCCGCATGGGATACCTGGATCAGGCAGACGCTTTCGCGGTAGTGGTGGAGGCTGTCGGCCTCGGTATCGAGCGCAAGTGGAAAGTACCCCCTCAGGCTCGTGATAAAATAATCGAGCGCTTGTGGCGTATTGACCCAGAGAAACTCGACTTTGCGTTGCGTCATAAATGGCTGGGAAAGATCATGCGACTTTCGGGGAAATGCCGCCAGTGGAATTTGAAGGAGGTAATGCTTCCCTCTTTGGGGTGGCCCGGACTACTTGTTGTCCGGGTGGCCAGAGGCCACAGGAGGCAGCGCGAGTAGCTCTTTCCATTTCAGGCCGAGATCCCGAAAAGCTCCAATGACTGAGGAGTAAAGCAAGAATTACTCATTGCCTCCTGTGCGCTTCGCGCACCCGGACAACAAGTAGTCCGGGCCACCCGAGGAAGATCGTCGCTCCAGGTGACCACTGAGCGCAACTGACTTGCGAAGACTCTTTTTCGCTTCATAATGGATAGCTCATGAGTTTCATTCCCCGCATTGCCAAGACGTATGAAGGCATGACCTTTACCAACGACGAGATTCGCAGGTACGGACGCCATCTCATCATGCCGGAAGTGACCCTCGACGGGCAGAAGAAACTCAAGGCCGCGCGAGTGATCGTGATTGGCACGGGCGGACTCGGCGCGCCGATCCTGGCCTATCTGGCCGCAGCGGGCGTGGGGCAAATTGGCGTGGTCGATTTCGATACGGTCGATCTCTCCAACCTGCACCGGCAGATCATTCACAAGACCGGGAACGTCGGCAAAGCCAAGACGCTCTCGGCGGTGGAGATGATGAAGGACATCAATCCGACCATCGACATCAAGACTTACGAGACGTCGTTGCGCTCGGATAACGCGCTCGATTTGCTCAAGGACTACGACATCGTCATCGACGGCACTGATAATTTTCCAACACGCTACCTGGTCAACGACGCCTGCGCGCTGCTCGACAAGCCGAATGTCTATGGCTCGATTTTTCGCTTCGAGGGCCAGGCGACCGTCTTCTGGGCGTCGCGCGGCCCCTGCTATCGCTGTCTCTATCCCGAACCGCCCGATCCGGGTACGGTTCCAAGTTGCGCCGAGGGTGGCGTACTCGGTGTGCTGCCGGGCGTGGTGGGAACAATCCAGGCGACTGAGGCGGTGAAGTTGATCATCGGACAGGGCGATCCGCTTATCGGGCGACTCCTCCTTTTCGATGCGTTGAAGATGAAGTTTCGTGAACTCAAATTGCGGAAAGATCCGAAATGCCCGCTCTGTGGTTCAACACCGACCGTCACGGAATTGATCGATTACGATCAGTTTTGCGGCGTGGGGCCGACTCAAAAAAGCTCCGTCTTCGTGGAAGAAATCGACGTGGAGGATGTGAAGGCAGCACTCGACACAGGCAAAATCCCCTCGGAGATCGACCTGCTCGACATCCGCGAACCGTTCGAGGCGCAAATCGCGCAAATCCCCGGCTCGCGCCTGATTTCACTGGCGGAATTCAGCAAGCGGATGCACGAACTCGATAGCGCGCGCGAGATTTGGCTTTATTGTAAGGATGGAGCGCGTAGTTCCAAGGCGTGGAAATTGCTTCATGATGCCGGTTTCAGGAAAATCAAGAATGTCGCAGGTGGAATTGATGCTTGGAGTGAAGATATTGATCCAAATACCCCCCGGTATTGAACTTGGGTGGAAGGAAAGTTTTACCATGGCGGCTCCCGGCACCGAGACGAGTCCCGACATCGACGTTGAAAAAAAGCTGAAGGAAGCTTTTGCGCGCGGCTGGTCGGTCATCGTCTGGAACGATCCGGTCAATCTTATGGAATACGTGGTCTATGTTTTCAAGGCGGTGCTGAAAATGAACGAGCAGGATGCCTCACGCCACATGTGGGAAGTTCATAAGCAAGGCAAGAGCGTGGTTGCGCGCGAAACGCGGGAAAAATCGGAATTGCTCGTTCACCGCTTGCGCGGCTTCGGTTTGAACGCGACCATGGAGCAAAATTAAATCGTATGACCTGCGAACAGACTGCTCCCGGCCTTTGGCGCATGAATTTTCTCGAGCCTGAGGCTGCCTTCATCATCAATGTGTTTATCCGGCTGGGACGACATTATCGGGAGGATGTGTCGCAACTTCCACCTGCCCTGCGCGGCTATTGGCAGGGAAAGATCACGTCCGGGAACCAATCGAATGCGGATGACATGAAGGAAGCGCAGGAGATTCTTTCCGAAGCGCGTCAGGAATTGCGCTCGGAACGCCTGGCGCTGGTGGAAAACTGGATTCGGGAATTCGAGCTCGCCGAAAAACGCGATCCGTGGACGGTCGATATTTCCTCCGCCGAGCGAGACGAATTCGTGGCGATGCTCAATGATCGCCGGTTGCTTCTCGCACTTGAAATTGGAATCACGGACAACGAGTTGGAAATCAATCCGGGTAATATCTCGAACGAGGCGCGCCGCAACGCAATTTTGGAAATTGATGTGCTTGGGCACTTCATCATGATAACGCTTGGCCCGCAAATCCATCACCCATGATTACTTTTGACCGCAACGCCTACGACGGATTCATCTTCGACTGCGACGGAACGCTGGCCGACAGCATGCCGCTCCATTACCAGGCCTGGAGCGAGACGCTCGACGCCAAGTTGGGTCGCCGCTCCGATTTTACCGAGGAGCTTTTCTACCGTTGTGGCGGGATGCCGCCGCGGGCGATCATTGAGCAGCTCAATCGCGACTTCGGTTACACTCTCCATCCCGAAAAAACCGCGCACGAAAAAGAAACCCGGTTCGTTGAACTCCTGCCCGGCATCGGCCCCATCCCGGAAGTGATCGCCGTCCTGAATCAACTCGGCCCGCAAGCCAGGGTCGCCGTCGCCTCGGGCGGCCTGACCGATATCGTGCAGCAGACGCTGACTCATCTTGGGATCAAGGTGGGGCCCGGCGCTACCATCCAATTCGTCATCGGCGCCGACCAGGTGACTCATGGCAAACCGCATCCGGCGCTCTTTCTGCGTGCCGCCGAATTGCTCGAAGTACCTCCTATGCGATGCCTCGTTTTTGAAGATGCCGGCCCGGGCTTTGTCGCGGCAAAAGCCGCTGGCATGGACTGTATCGATGTGCGCCCGTTCCGCGCAAACATCCACGCCGCCGCGCGGTATTAACCCATTCTCAATCCGTCATCCTGAGCTTGTCGAAGGATCAGCCCCAAAAAAGCGTACACTAACTCTATATTCGCTGACTTACCGGAAGCTGATCCTTCGACAAGCTCAGGATGACGGCTAAAGCGCAAGCGTCCCCGTCGTGACGCCGAGCTGGCTGCGGAGATTGAGTTCGCGGATGATCATCGGGCCGGTGCTGGTGCCTGCCAAAAGCCGTTGATAGCCGCGCAAGGTGCGCTCGGTTTCCGCACCGTCCTCAAGCAAAAGTTCCACACGAAACGCAGCCGGATTCATTTTGCGGAAGGCCTCGAAAAACGCCGCGCCCGATTGCGCCTGCGCGTGAAATAGCGTGTTGCGACACCCCACGTCGGCCTTGAGCGGATGGGACAGCCCGACCCGGTCACGCAATTCGACGCGATGCGTGTCGCACGGTCTGCCGCAATTGGTGTGGTCGGTTCCGTCGGAAAGAAAAGCGGCAAAGACGCAATGCTCCATGTGAAACATCGGGATGTGCTGATGGAGCGTGATCTCGAACCAGTTCGGTGGCGCGGCACGCAAAAGATCCAGCACCTGCCCCGCGTTGAGATCGTAGGAAACGGTCAACCGTTCCAGTTTCTCGCCCATGAGCAATTCGGCGGCGAGCGGATTGGCCACGTTGAGCGAAAAATCCCCAATGCGGCGCAACGGACTCGACTTGAAATAATCGAGCGCACCGAGATTGCGGATCAACACGCCGTCGGGCTGCGCGTTTTCGATCAATTTGAAAAAGCCCTGCTCACCCGCTTTCTGGATGCGCGGCGTGGCAAGAAGAATCTGCGCGGGTGCGGCGTCGGCGCGATAGCCGCGCCCTCGCACGAGTTCGACCGCGTCCTTGTAGCGGCGGATGTCTTCAAAATCGGCGTAGATTTCGGAGATGCCCATGCGCAATGCCGCTTCGATTTGCTCCGTGCTGCGGCAAAGAACGGTGAGAAGCGGTTTCTCGACCTGAGGCTCGGCAACACGTCTCGCTTCGAGCGCAGCAAGGCGGCGATGGACGACAGGAGGCGTTGAAGTGCGACGGTCATAGACCGCCGCTACATTTATGGATTCCTTCGCCTGGAGATCGGCAGCTACCTTTTCGACCAATTCGCGACGGAGGCGATTCAATTCACTGACAGGCACGATGACCTGACCTTCGAGCCGGTTATCCAACGCATCAAGCTCCAAATCGGTTTCACCCAGACGACCCAGTTGCCCGCGTAAAGTCTCCTCCGTTAGCGGACGCTTTTCCGCCGCCTGCAAAGGCATGGTCGATTGCACCGTGACCGTGACATCAAGGCATCGCCCT
This sequence comes from Verrucomicrobiota bacterium, assembly GCA_013286145.1. Taxonomy (GTDB): domain Bacteria; phylum Verrucomicrobiota; class Verrucomicrobiia; order Methylacidiphilales; family UBA1321; genus JABDGH01. The sequence continues at coordinate 379 of JABDGH010000060.1, read as the reverse complement.
TCGAGTTGCAGCGGTTCGCCGACGCATCCGGTGACAATGATTTTCAGCGCGTGCCTGGGC
>JABDGH010000060.1:0-309 GCA_013286145.1 Verrucomicrobiota bacterium | reverse complement strand
GTGCAACTCGCGATTGAGCTGCGGATCGTCCGTCTTCCAGATGCGATTCCCGACTTTGACCGCGGCAAAATCGATTTTATCGTACTCGAATCCGAGCCGCACAGCGCCATTCGCCTGGGGCGTTGCCTGATAAACGCGACCGCCCTGTTCGCGGTCGGTATCTTTTCCCGCATCGATGACAACGCCGTCACCGGGACGTACCGGCGACTCCACCTTCACCTCGATGTAATGGCGTCCGACGGAGATTACGGCACCGATGAATGCGCCGCGCTTTTTTCCGAAGCGCGCATGGACAAGCTTCTGGTGATT
>JABDGH010000059.1 GCA_013286145.1 Verrucomicrobiota bacterium | reverse complement strand
TTTCAATCATGCTGAGGATTTGCTGGAATCTCCGGTCCCGCAGGCAGGAGCGAATGCTATCGTTCATGACCATGACCTCCGTGCAGACCACGCGCCCCTTTCCATCCAATTTGGGCAAAAGACGCTGGGCGATGATGGCCTGGAGGGCATTGGCCAGTTGCGCGATGATTTGTCCCTGCTGGTCGGGGGGGAAGGCATCCACGATGCGGTCAATGGCCTTGGGAGCGTCGATGGTATGCAGTGTGGCCAGGACGAGATGACCTGTTTCTGCCGCCGTGATGGCCGCCGAGATGGTTTCCAAGTCGCGCATCTCGCTGATGAGAATGACATCCGGGTCCTGGCGCAGAACGTGGCGCAGGGCAATGGGAAATGACTTGGTATCGGTGCCTATCTCCCGCTGCTTAACCCGGCAAAGATTGTGGGTGAAAATGTATTCGATCGGATCTTCGATGGAAACGATCACGCCGGAACGAGAGGCATTGATCTCCTCCACCATGGCGGCGAGGGTGGTCGTTTTACCGGAGCCGGTGATGCCGGTGACCAGGACAAGCCCCTGTTCCAGGGAGCAGAGTTGTTTGACGATGGCAGGCAGTCCCAGGGAATCGATGGAGGGCACCTTGTCGGGAATATGGCGGAAGGTGGCTTCCACGACGCCCCGGCTGTAATGGGCATTGGAACGGAAACGTCCCAGGTGTTTGACCATCAGGGCGAAATCCAGTTCCCAGGTTTCCTCAAAACGCGCGCGCTGGTTTTCGGAGAAGATGCTGTAGATCAATTCCCGGCAAGTGTCGGCATTTAGAATGGTCTCCGAGAGAGGAGTCATCGCCCCGTGCAGACGCATCATCGGCACCGATCCTGCGCAGAGATGGAGATCGGAAGCGCCTCGTTCGACGACCTGCCCGAGCAATTCGATGATGTCGATGTCCATGGTGAAAATAGTTTAACGTGAAGTCCCGCCACTGTCCGCGCTGATGCCGCGAAGTTGTCTCTGCAGTTCGTGAGGATTGGAAGAGACCTGAAGCGCGGTCTCCTTGGAAATCCGACCCGATTGCACCGAGGCAACCAGCGATTGGAGGAAGGTCACGTTGGCGGAATTGTCGCCGCGCGCGATAAGATCGGCCAGTTCGCGAAACTTTCCCTCGAGGATCCACTTGCGCGTTACCGCCTGATTTTCAAAATGCTCGACGATCAGCGCTAGTCCCTCCGATTGTCCTTGAACCAGTTTTTGGCATAAAATTCCCACCAATTGCTGGGCGAGCACTTGAAGTACGCCCTCCCGTTCACTTGCGTCGAACAGGCGCGACAATCGCTCCATCGAATCGAGGACATTGGAACTATGCAGTGTCGCGAGAACCAGATGACCTGTTTCCGCGGCCTGTAGGGCGGTGATGGCCGACGCGCTATCGCGAATTTCGCCGAGCAGGATGACGTCGGGACTTTGTCGCAGCGATCTCCTCAGTCCCTCCGCAAAAGAGGGCGTATCAGCCCCCACTTCCCGCTGCGTGAACAGGCAGCCCGAAGATTGAAAAAGATATTCGATGGGATCTTCAATCGTGACGATGTGGCAGGGGTGGTTTTGATTCAGCCATTCCAGGCAACTCGCCAGCGTGGTTGATTTGCCGGCGCCCGTCGCCCCCGTAACCAAGACCAATCCAGCGGGTCGTGTCAGCCACGAGGTCAGGAGTTGCGCAGGCAGACCCAGGGAATCGAGGGAGGGAATCGACGTCTTGATGGGACGCAAAACCGCCCCGCGCTGGTTCAACGAACGGAATAAATTGACCCGGTAGCGGTTGCCATCCGACGAAATAAAGCTTCCATCGAAATCGAGTGTGTCTTGCGCCGCTCCACAATGAACCCAGAAAGATTCCAGTTCCTCTTCCGAAAGCGGGGATGTCTCGATGGTTACGAGTTGGTCGTTGATCCGCAACTGGGGCACGCGTCCCGAATGGAGATAGAGGTCGGAGGCTCCCTGTTGCCCCGCCATGACGCATAAGCTGTCGATGAATTCCACAGGCTCATGCTAGGAGATTTTTTAGTAGGAACCTATCTCAAAATGGGCCATCGCTTGTATTGCATGACAAACGAGATGTCAGGTCAGATTGCGACTGCACCAAGGTCACTACTCATGAAGTGTCTGCGAGACCGCACTTGGGGATTTATTCGGTTGCCTTCGTTACGACGAGCATTTCGATGCTCCTTCGAGCGGGAACAAGTTTCAAACCCAGCGGCCCCAGAACGGTTGGGCCGTTGACATCTTTAAAGTTTGGATCGGCGGCTGGCTGGATCGGAAAAATAAAATCATACCGATTGTTGAGCCCCGTTTCATCGACTACGGGTAGGGAAAATCTTTGTTCAAGTGAGGCCAACATTCCACTAGCTTTCAATGTGGTATTAAACCATGTTGTCTTATTGTCCTTGGTCACTCCAGGAAGATAATCGGGCGCATGCATGGCGCTTCTTAAGCTGTTGGCTGGCTTGAACCCCGGCAAATCAGGATCCGCAATCTTGAGCACGAGAACATCCCTTTCCAGCATTTCCTTTCTTCCGACTAGGCCAAATTTCCTTTTTATTTCCTCCTGGAGCGCCTGCAAAGGATGATCAGGCACGTTACAAATAAAATCATAATTGCCCTTGGGAATGTCGGTCGCATAGATCGTTCGGAGGCCGTCACTGCGATAGGCGCATTGAACAATACCCTCCACGTTTACGCAGGTTCCAAGTGATTGGTAACTATCTGGTGGGTCACCCACGTTACTTGTCATCATAATACCCTCGGCACCCAGCGGCGCAGTTCCTTGGTCAACTTTTCCTCCGGAATATGACGAGTGGACATAAATCGAAGGCACTATCCGGACTTGGGGCGGATACTTTGCAAGATCGGCGCCCATACCAGGAACCGGGTGCTCCGCCCAGTGCTGCCACGGATAAACCGTAACGGCAAAAAGCGCGACCGCACCCACCACGATTCCAGTTTTTATTTTTGTCCAGGCCATGAGTTTTAGAGTTGAATTCAGGAAAGCCGGTGTTGAGCCTCCGGCCGCGACGCCTTTCAAAACGGCAATTGTGGCAGTGGATGAAATGAGTCCTGCCGGTGCGGCTTGTACGGAGTTAGCGGAGAGCAATCCTGCCAGGGCAGCCACAGGAATGACCACTCCGCGCCTTTTGAAAAAAGCCCTCAGCTTTTCCATGGCGCGGGTAATTCGCTTTCTGGCCGCCTCTTCGTTGGTTCCCAAGGCGGTTCCGATTTCAGCGAGACTTTTGTTTTCAAAGAAGCGGAGCAGGATGGCGTTACGGTCGTTTTCGCCAAGCCCGGATACGGCTTCATCTAAAAATGGCTCGATTTGTTTCCACTGAAAATCATCGGTACTGGATATTTCCATTTGAGAGGCCTCGTGTTCACGTTGTTGACGGCGTATTTGCATTTTCACGGCATCGAAAGCTGCGAATCGGGTCGTTCGATAAAGCCAGCCGGACATAATCGTTCCTTGACGAATCGTGTGCGCTTTTTTTGCCAGGATAATAAAAGTCACCTGTGTCACTTCCTCAGCCAGATGCGGGTCGCGTACTTGGCGGAGCGCGGCCGAGTAAACAAGGCTGGCGTGGCGCTTCAAAAGCTCAGAGAAAGCTGCTTCCGACTGTTGATCCACATATTCCCTCAACAGTTCAAAGTCATCCATGCCATAAGTCATTACTTATAAATGGACGCCAAAAGGATAACCGGACATCCTTTTTTATGGCAGCAGCGCACTACGTTTTCACATTCTGTCGCTGCGTAACATCTCCTCTGAGTGCATAACAAACCGCTTCCAAAAGGAGATGGCGGGTTGGCGACGGTCACAGACCGCCGCTACATTAAGGGATATTTTTACGCGCCGACTTCTTTGCGTGCTTCCTCGGCTAGGGCGGTCGAGAGGTAACGCTCGCCGGTGCTGCAGCCGATGGTCACGATCAGCTTGCCCTTGTTCTCCGGGCGTTTGGCCACTTGGATTGCGGCAAAGACATTCGCTCCGGTTGAAATACCGGCAAGGATGCCTTCTTCCTTCGCCAATCGACGCGCCATGATGAGGGAGTCTTCGTTGCTCACGGTGACGACCTCATCGACGATCTTGAGGTGCAGATTCGCCGGGACGAAGCCTGCGCCTGTGCCCTGGATTTTGTGCGGGCCGGGTTTGAGCGGTTCGCCTTTCATCGTCTGGGTGATGACCGGGGAATCCTTCGGCTCGACGGCGATGGCCTTGAAATCAGGTTTACGCGCCTTGATGACTTCGGCCACGCCGGTGATTGTTCCGCCCGTGCCGACGGCGGAGACGAGAATGTCGATCTTGCCATCGGTGTCTTTCCAGATTTCCTCGGCGGTGGTCTTCTTGTGGATTTCCGGGTTGGCCGGATTTTCAAATTGTTGCGGGATGAACGCATTCGGCGTCTCTTCGAGGATCGCTTTTGCCTTGGCAATCGCGCCCTTCATGCCTTCCGCTGCGGGGGTGAGGACGAGCTTCGCGCCGAGCAACGCGAGCAGCGTACGCCGTTCCAGCGACATGCTTTCCGGCATGGTCAAAATCAATTTGTACCCTTTCGCCGCTGCGACAAACGCCAGCGCGATACCTGTGTTGCCCGAGGTCGGCTCGATAATCACTGTGTCCTTGGTAATTTTTCCGGCTTTTTCGCCCGCTTCGATCATGGCGAGGCCGATACGATCTTTTACGCTTCCGAGCGGATTGAAAAATTCGGCTTTGAGCGCGATGGTCGCGTCGAGACCTTCGGTCACGCGATTCAGCTTGATGAGGGGAGTGCGACCAATCGTTTCAAGGATACTGTTGTAGATAGGCATAAAAGGAGAGGGTAAGAAGGGTTGTTTACTGTTTCCATAGAGAATACGGAAGGTCTCGCGCGAGGCAACTTTGTTTTTAGATCAGGGTGCCAGAGTGATGGCAGCAGGATATTTCCAAATTCTTATTTGCGCTATTGTTGTAATGCGATATTATCTTGTAGTGATAATGAGCTTTTCCTGCGAGGAGACCGAGAAAATCTTCCAAGGAAATCGCTCGTTGGTCCTGGCTCAAGATATGCAGCAGGTGGCTCGGCGGAAATTGAAGTATCTTCACGAGGCTAGAACCTTGGACGATCTTCGAAGTCCACCCGGCAACCGGTTGGAACCCCTGAAGGGTGCGCGGAAGGGGCAGCACAGTATCCGAGTCAACGATCAGTGGAGGATTTGTTTTGAGTGGACGGGGAAGAACGCAGAACGCGTTCAGATTGTGGATTACCATTAGGACGGGACGGCAAATACAAAAACGAAAATAAATATGAAAAAAAACATGAGATTAGACCCGGTACATCCCGGGGATGTGCTGCGTGAAGACTTTATGACCCCCTTGGGGATATCGGCTTATCGGGTGGCCAAGGATATGAATGTGGAACCCATAGCGATCACGTCCATCTGCAAAGGGGAACGGTCGGTGAGCGCGATCATGGCCCTGAAACTGGGGCGCTACTTCAAGACGAGTCCCGAAGTGTGGACGGGCCTCCAGGCCCAGTACGATCTTGAGATCGCGACGCGCAAACTCTCCGCCAAGGTGGAACGCATTCATCCCTGTGCGGCTTTGGCGGCTTAAGCCTCTGCTCCATTCCGCGCATACACGCGGTGATTAAAGTGCTTTTACGGCAACTCCAGTTCTTCCTCAAACCGGGTCAGGTTATTCACACCAGTTTTGCCGACGATAACAACGTCTTCGATTCGGACGCCGCCCACGCCGGGATAATAGAGTCCCGGCTCGACGGTGATGCTCAATCCCTCGAAAAGTTTCCCAGTGCTGAAGCGCGGAGATTCATGCAGGTCGAGTCCCAGCCCATGACCAACGCCGTGGAACATCCCGACCCAGCGTCCCTGGCGCTGTTCGGTCGGGTACCCGGCGTCTTTGAAGCGCTCGATTAATTCGCGTTGCAGGTCGGTGCCGTTGGCCCCGGCGCGCATCTGTTTCATCACCCAACGCTTGCCCGACTGGACGGTGGCATATTGTTTTCGCAACGCCTCGGAAGCGCGTCCACGCACAACCGTTCGCGTCAGGTCGCCGTAATAGTGATTGCGCGCATGGCGTGGAAAAATATCGAGCACAATGGCTTCATTGGCGCGCAAGGGGCCGTGGCCGCGTTCATGAGGATCGCAACCCTGGGTGCCTCCGGCAACGATGGTATTGGCGGGCGAACCCCCGGCATGAAGCACGGCGGAATCCATCTCGGCGCGAAGTCGTTCGGAGGTGAGGGGAAGATTGCTCCACTGGAGGAAGCCGCGCCGGTCGGGTTTGCTCGCCTTGAGAACATCAATGCCGCGACGCAGGCCGGTTTCCGCCACGCGCAGGGCGACGGTCAGCGCCGCTACTTCTTCACGGGACTTGCGCGTACGCTGGGGAAAAAAGGGTTGATCGGAAACGGTGATCTTCAATTTCTTGCGACGAAGTTTTTCCAGTAAGCCAGCGGGAAATTGTTCGGGGACGAGAAACGACTTGAGCCGATATTTTTCAGCGATTCCTAAAATGACTGCGGCAGGCGAACTATCCTTGGCGGCTGCGGGAAGAAATTCACCGGTTCCGTGCACTTCGGCATTTGCGACAGGCCGGGCGCGGTCGATCTCCAGCGGGGAAAGCGCGACATGAGTTTTGCCCCGGACTTCCCACCAGATGAAGGGATCGTCAGCGTAAAAATGCGTGGCATAAAGCATGTCGGCATCCGAGCCACTTGCTGCGCACATTAAACGGGCCACGCTCATATTTTTCTTAAGGAAGCAGGTCATCCCGATCTTGTCGAGGGATGACGGATTTTTAAAGTAGATGGGTTCTTGTGTCCCTGGGAATTTCCTGTGAAATAGGGACATGTCAATTGCCACGCGCACGGGAGACATGGGAAAGACCAGCCTGATGTACGGACGCCGGGTCGAGAAATTCGATCTCCGGGTCGAGACTTACGGCACGGTCGATGAACTCAACGCCGCACTCGGAATGGCGCGCGCGCAGGCGGAATTGCCGCTGGTCAAAACGGAACTGCTTCTCATCCAAAAACAACTCGTCGCGCTCATGGGCGAACTGGCGGTTGCGCCCGAGGATGCCCAGCGTTACGAAAAGGATAAATACCCGAAGCTTGATCCGGAAATGTTGCAGCATCTCGATGATTTGGTGGCCAATATCGAAAAGGAAAAAATCACGTTCGATGGCTGGGCCACGCCGGGGGCAAACGTCGCTTCCGCCGCGCTTGATGTGGCTCGAACTGTTTGTCGCCGGGCCGAACGGCTCGTGACGAAACTTGCCGCGTCGAATGAAATCGATCTGCTCGTGATCAAGTATCTCAATCGACTTTCAGACTTGCTCTGGCTGATGGCTCGTTACACGGAAACGAAGCTGGGAACACCGGGCCAATCGGCGTCTTAAAGGGGTCTTCCGAGAGCCGTGGCTGCGGCCTCGCGCATTTCACGGATCGCCTGTTCGGCATCGGGCTGTCCGAAAATGGCCGTTCCCGCCACGATGACTTCCGCCCCGGCCTGCACGCTGGGCCAGATGGTATATTTGTCGAGGCCACCATCCACTTCTATGTCGAATTTATATTTTTTTGCTTCCCGCAAGGCGACGGCTTCCTTCACTTTTTCGAGCATGGCAGGCATGAATTTTTGACCGCCGAAGCCCGGCTCAACCGTCATGATGAGGAGTCGGCTGATCTGGTTCAGGTAATCCCCAACGGCGGAAAGGGGGGTTTTGGGCTTGATGGAAAGACCGGCGGTGCAACCGAAGCTGTGGATTTCGGCGATGGTCACGTTGAGGTGGGCATCCTCACATTCGACATGGAACGTGATATTTGACGCGCCCGCCTCCGCAAATGCGGTGATGAATTTCCGGGGGCGTGAAATCATGAGATGAACGTCGAGCGGCAACTTGGTCAGGGACTTGATCGTGGCGACGATGGCCGGGCCGAAGGTGATATTCGGCACGAAATGTCCGTCCATGATGTCGATATGGAGCATATCGGCTCCGGCCTGTTCCGCTCGCGCCAAATCGGCCCGGAGATAACCGAAATCGGCGGCGATAATCGAAGGAGCGATGCGAATGGGATACATAATAATGGGGGCTAGAGAGTTTTGGGCAATTGCGCGGCAGCAGCGGCATCAAGCAGCCAGACTTTGTTTCCATCGTCGGGCTGTACATGTTGTACCGGATAGACTGGAGTATTGCGATACTGAACCAGGACGCTGGCGAGCATGGTCGTTTTATCAGCCCCGGCAACCAAAAGGTAAATATCCCGTGCCGCATTCAGGACTGGAAAAGTAAAGGTGATGCGGTTGGTCTTGAATTTTTCCACCCAGTTGGAAATCACCCAGCGTTCCTTTTCATTGAGACCCTTGCTGTCGGGAAAAAGGGAAGCGGTGTGGCCATCGGGTCCCATGCCGAGAAGAATCAGGTCGAAGCGGGGAAAGCCGTTGAGCCGCATTGAGGGATCGCTAAAAAACATATGCAGTTCCACATCATAGTCCACGGATACCTGATTCGCGTCGGGCAATTCAGTGCGAATGCGATGCAAATGGGTTTCCGGTATCAAACCGGAGGCCATGAGCGTGGTTTTAACCATGAGAAAATTGCTCTCGATGTGAGTGGGCGGCACATGGCGTTCATCACCGAAAAAAAGATGCGTCTTGTTCCACGGGAAATGACGGTAAGCCGGGTCGGTGGCGAGCAGACTGTAGAGTTTTTTTGGGGTGGAACCACCCGCGAGTGCCAGCGTAAAGATTCCTCTTGCCGCGATGCTACTCTCGGCCAGGCGCATTACTTCCGCCGCTGCCGCTTGCGCCAGGTCATCAGCATTGGGATAGACATAACGAAATTCCTGGCTCATACGCTGGCATACTACCGGGTTAAACGTATTGGAGGCAAGCCGTTGCCAAAAGGTAATAAAAAAGTGCCCCGGGCTGGATTCGAACCAACGACCAAGTGATTAAGAGTCACCTGCTCTACCGCTGAGCTACCGAGGCGAAAAAAATTCCGTTGAGAAACGGAACAGGCACTATGCAATTCTCCGCCACAAATGGCAAAGAAATTTGGTCAAAATTCCTGAGTTTAGAATTTTATGGTGAATTGGGCGGCAACCATGTGTTCCTGCTGCTCGAAGGGAGAATCCTGATGGAGGAAACTATATTGAACCTTGGCCTGCATGTGCGGCGTGAAACGGTAGGTAACTGCGGCGTCGGTGCGCCAGGTAGTGCTGCCCCACGCGATATTTCCACCCATGCCGTCCGGTACATCGCCAAAAACCTGCTGATTCCAGCGCACAGCGCCGAAGAGCTGGGGAGTGAATTTATATTTTGCCTCGACGTAATAGGCGAAGGTATCGGCATTACCCACATTGGGGACTTGAAAGCGGGTCTCGAAGAATTCGGCCCAAAGTTGCCAGTGATGCCACGCAAAACTCATGTCCTGTCCGACGAGAAATTCGCGGTAATCGCCGATACCCTTTGCGAACGGAAGGCCATCGACGGCTTCCGGCGAGAGATACGGGCCGACGCTGGCGGAGACACCGAGATTCCACGCTTCATTAGGCCGGAAGCCGAGGCGTCCCGAGGTGGTCGGATGGTCCCATCCAAGCGACGTGCCATCCCAATATTCCGGGCGTGATGAAATCGAGGCGTTCTTAACCTCTGCTGCATAATCGAACTTTCCCAGGTGCCCAAAAACCGAAACACCGCTGGTATAGCTGGGCCCCCAGATAATCGGAATGCGCAGATTTTTTTCAGAGACAAGCCAACTGTTGAGGGTTGCGCCCGAGTCGGGTGCCACGATGTCCCAGATTGACGTCAGGTTTTCGTAAGGCAGTGGTGCGGTGATGAATGGGTTTTCCCATGAGTCGTGTCTGCTCGTCCAGTTTCCAACAACGGTTGCAAATTTTCCGGCCTGAACATTAAGGCATTCGTCTTTCCAAGGCGTGTAACGCAGTGCGTACTCATCCATTCGGGAGGTATATTCTGTGCCGCCTGGATCGAAGCTGTGATCGACGCGGGCTTGCATAAAAAAGTAGAAGGGTTCCCCAATCTGCGCATCGAGGAAAAGGGTCAGTCGTGGATTGAAAAGAAAATTTCGATCCGTCTGAATAAGCCCCGGTGCCGGTCTTTCAAGGTAGTAGCCCTCCATGTCCATCAGGCCGCTAAGTCGCGCACTCACGTTGCCGTTGAACGCGCTAAACTTCAGGTGGTCGTCAAGGGTGTCGAGAAAATCTTCCTGGGCTGCCGCTGTCCGAACCAGCAACAAAAATGCGATGCCCGCAAATACAAGCGCATGACAGCTTCGCGG
>JABDGH010000058.1 GCA_013286145.1 Verrucomicrobiota bacterium | reverse complement strand
GGTTAGTGTCGAGGCATTTTGCATGACGACAAACCCTCCATTTCCCAAATTGACAGCAAGATTTCCAGTGCCAGTCACCGAACCTAAAAAGCCTGCATGTGGGGCGGTAGTCCCCGTGAGAGTACCTCCTGTTCCAAGAATCTGAACGGGATTATAAAGCATGGGATAAGTATTTGGCGTGGGAGGAAAAGATTCCGTTGTAATCGTATTTCCATTCGTAAATACAATGGGAGCGTTCGGATCATTGACTTGTGCGAAGCAAATCTCTCTATTCGTAAAAAATGCTATCGAGATAATGAAAATCATCTGCTGCCAAGGCTTAAAACAGCGCGGCCTACTAAAGGCAAGCCTCACTAAGGCTAGATACGCTTTCACCTTAAAGCAGCACTGAGTGGTGGGCCGCTGCTTGGCTTCTGCGATGACCACTAAATTCATTTATCTACCTTAACAAAATCGGTTGTAATACTCCAGTAAATTCCCTCAAGCCATTCTGCCACTGGCCACCATGAAATCGTCTAGCCGGAACACGGCACATTTGCTAAGTATACTGCTAGACTGGTTATTTTCGACTGTGATCATTGCCGTAAGAAAAGGGGACAGGCACGGAGACAGGGTCGCAGGCCCTTGCGACGGTCAGGTGGGCCGAGTTCCGTTGCGCGGCGCGCAACGGCTACCAGGTGCCCGCCCCCTTTCCTCCATCTCAAAATGAAACGGTTGATTGAAAATCAATTTTGTGGCATAGCCAAACGGTTTCCCGTCGCAGATCTGGTCGTCTTTCGCTCATGAAACGCTCGCTCTACTTTGCCTTGGCGCTCACCTGGCTTTTTGCCAGCCCCGGGATTCGTGCCAACGACGACGATCAGCCCCATGACGACCATCGAGACGGGGGATTCGTACCCCATTTCAACTTCACCATCGACCTGAGCAAGATCGGCAAAAAAAAGAAACCCGAGGACGAGCCTCCCCCGAATGGGAGCCGCCCGCCGCCCAACAACGATACTCCTCACGCCTCCACTGGTGATGATCCGCACGGCTCCACGTATGACGAGAAGCTCTATCCCCAGGTCGTCGATATCCATCCTGTCCAGGTCGTCCAGGATCCCCCCCACGAAGTCCGCAATGAAGACATCCCTCTTATCCAGAGTAAAAAAACGATGGTTCGCGTCTTCGTCAAATTACCCCAGGGGATGGCCCGGAGCGGCGCGGAATGCAAGCTAACCTGGAACGGCGAGGAAGTCGGCGCCATCAAGGGCGAACTCGTCCTGGACAAAGCCGAGGGCCGGACGCTGGTCTTCGCCGATGATGAAAAAAGTACCAACAAGACCCTGAACTTCATCAAGGCCCTGGCCCGCGCCAACCCGAAGGATTTAAAAATAATAGAAAGAAACAGCGACTACTTCTGGGCTTTCAACTTCACCTTTGAAGACGGCAAGCTGATGCCTGAGCATCTCACCCTCAAGGCCGATCTCTGGGTGAATGGCGCGCTGGTCAGCTCAATGACCGAGGACGATCAAAAGCACAAGCAATTCAAGATCAAGCCCTTCAAGTTTCACGACGGTTGCTTCCATCTCACGGTCGGCGCTTACTGCGTCAAGGCCGATCTCAGCTTCATCGCCAATTACAAACGGTTCCACCCGAATGCGACGGAAAGAGACATCAGTCACGCCCTCGCAGCCCAACTCATCAGGCGCGCCAAGGGCTTCAAGGAAGAGTTGCTCGCCGTTTTTCCGATACCGGAAGAGCAGGTTCAGTTCATGATCCGTGACTGGCTCGATCCCGATGCGGAGATGCGCGCCCGCATGGTCGTCGTCGGCGTACCCGGCTTCGGAGGCCCCTGGCGGCTTCTCAGCGGAGGCGATCCCGTCACGGGGCCATTTCCCGATGCAGTCGATGGGGATGCCCGTGTGCCGATCTGGCAAACCAAGCGAACCTACTCCGCCCTCATCCGCGAAATGTATCCGGAATCCGACGCCATCGTTCTCGTGACCACCAAGGGCTTCCCGGTCGCCGGATCGGATATCAGCGTGGAAGGCTGGACTCCCAACGGCGTGGAAGGCGTTCACTACATCGACGAATTGTACGATCCGCCCAACGAACTTTCCGTCGTCCACGAAATCGGCCATCAAACCCGCTTCCTGGGCACGTTCCATTGGTTCAGCACCTTCACCGCTCATCCGGTTACGCTCGATGATCTCCAGGATGGATGGAACGCCGGCCAGCACATTCACGATGACATGAACACGGCCATGCACAGCTACGATCTCATGGCCGATGGTAAGACCGAGGGCCGCCGCCGCTTCATCGCCCTCGGTGAATACAAGAAGATGTGCAAGGTCATGGTCAAGGGCGGTGCCGATCCGCTCCTGCTCGACCTCAACGGCGCGCTCAGCCCCGACGGAAAAATCGTCCTCGCCCCCCTCCATCTGACGATGGGTTATGCGCCCGACAAGGAGACCGGCCCCGGCGTCCTGGTCTTCACCGATGCAGCGGGAAAAAATCTCGGCACGTGGAACTTCCCCATCGTCAAACCCGAGGTCGCGCCCACGTGGCAACAGTTCGAGACGCAGGCTCCCGTGCCCGATAAGACAGCCAGCGTAACCCTTCAGTTGCCCGGCGGTTTCGTCCAGAAATTCGATGTCCCCGCGACCCAGCCCACGATCACCTGGAATGCGGTGCAGTACGACGCGGCCAAGGCGATGCTCCACGCGACCTTTACAGTGAAGGGCGACGCCGCGCAAACCTACCTCTCCACTTTCGCCTACGAATCGGACAGCCACGGCACCTTCGATCTCCCCGAGGCGCAGACTCAACTCGCCCCCGGCGAACATGCCATCAATATCTCGCTCGATAATGTGCCGCAAAGCGATCACGCGAAGATCAAGCTCACCATCAGCAAGGATCTGGCCTTCGCCCAGTCCACCTCCGCCGAGTTCGCCCTGCCGAATCATCCCCCGCAGGCCTACATCGACCCCACCGTTACGGGCGACAGGATCGCCGATGCCAAAATTCAGGGACTCCACGCCGTTGTCTATGATCTCGAGGATCAGTTCAACCTCACCACCGCCTGGAGCGAAGCCACCCTCGTTCTCGGAACCGGCGCGGATCTGTCCCTGCAGGAACTCCGCAAGCTTGGCGAAGGCCACCACGACATCGTCCTCACCGCAACCGATTCGGACGGCAACAAATCGACCGATCATCTGCTACTCACGATCAACCACGACGGCGACATCCAATTCGTCCAGCCTCTCCAATCCCATACCCGAGTCTGGATCGCGCTCGCCCTGGGACTTGCCGTCCTCCTCGTCTCCCTCGCCCTCCTCCGCCTTAAACGACGCTAGGAACAACCTGTCATCCTGAGCGAAGCCGAAGAGAAAAGTGAAGGCCAAGCTTGCGGTTGACCCGAGGCGAAGTCGAAGGATATGGCCAAGTTAATCGAAAGGTGTGAGTGGCGTCATATGATGTTGAACTGCAAAAATGGAATCCCGCTTGGCGCTCATTCGCAAAGCGTGTGGTTGTACCCTGCCTTAAAATCTATCGGCGCATCCCGCACGTATTGTGAATGCGAGCCATATCCCTCGACTGCGGTTCGGGTTGACCGTGTGCTCGAATACCATTTACCGGCTCACCTCCGCTCGGGATGACAGGTTTCCTGTCTCGTTCCCAACTTTGGAATGCGTTAAAAAAGAGGCAGGTACATTTTCGGTTGCGTCAACTGTGCCCATCCCCTTTTCTCCCTTTTTCACCTTTCTTTTTTCCAAATCATTATTGCATGAACGACTTTACATCAACCATACCACCAAAACCCCACGCGCCTTCCTCAATATTCATTAAGCATCTCTTCATCTTGGGGTTACCTTCATCCCACTGGTGGTTAAAATCGTTGGAAATGCTCTTGAACGTTTGAATGTCCACGAACCGTAGCACTATAAAGGCAGTCATTCGACAGTCTTCAGAATTCTTTTTATCTAGACAATAGCTTGCCAAGATAGGAGCCATCCCCGGTGTATTCAATATTGCAGCATAAACAGGGAACACATTTTTTATTTCGTCCAAAGTTTTTTTACCTGTTCCCATAAGTAAGATGCCAGGATCACTAGCATAGCCCAGGAAGGGTATTAAATATTTAATATTATCAATGCTTTTGCTTGCAATTAAAACATTAATGGCCGCCATTTGTTTTTTATAAAGATTTTCATCTTCTATAATTTTCTTACTTCCAGGCGCATGGGTATTAGCTCGTACCATTACATCAAGGCCCTCTAGAGGATTAGGCTGGGTGGTCTTCAAGCATTCTCTGGCTTGCTCGATCGTTAATCCTGGGAATTCTCCTTGAGCCCGCAAGAGCACTCCAGAAAGTGCGAAAAGTAAAATGAATCGAAGAGTGATACGAGGGAGCGAATAGAGGACAGGCACAGAGACAGCATCCCCTGCTCTAGGCGAAATTCAAGGCTGCTGCGTACCTTTCCCTTTTTTCGATGCCATCCGATTATGAATGGGACGCGAAGAGACTCGCGTCCCTACCGGGAAACACCGTCGCTAAAATACTATAAACAGCCAAAGGGCCAGGGGTTTAATTTCCCCCGGCCCATCCAAGAGTGTCTTTACTTCCTGTGTTCGATGGCTTTTCCAGCGACTGCGCCGGAACCGCCTCCGATAACCGCGCCTGCAGCGATGCCTGCTGCGGCTCCCACTGGACCTGCAATAATAGCGCCGGCTACTCCACCGGCAGCGGCACCCGCCGCAGCTCCGACGGTCATGCCCGCAACATCATCGCGCAGGTTGCGCGATCCGTTCGGGTTATGTTCAGCCTTGAATTCATCGAAGATGTCGATGATCGGCGCAGGATCGGTGACTTCGTGCACGGCGACGAAAACCTTTCCGTCGCGAATCGCCTTATCGTAATAAAGCGCCTGTGATTCGGAAAAGCCGCGATCCAGCATCTCGCTGGTGTAGGCATCCTCGGCCTGGTCGCCATCAAGCAGGACGATGACCTGAATATCTTCCGAGGAAATATCCAAATCTTCAAAAGCTTCGATTGCGTTATCGGCATCGCGTTGATTTGAGAATATTCCGCCGATGATCTGACCTTCGTATGTTTTATCTATTGTTTGGGGCATAATTATCTTTCTTTGGTTGTGTTACTGGTTTGCTAATTTTTCCGGGATGACGGGTAAGTTTTTTATTTCTGCCGGGGATTATTTCCGACGAAAAGTTCCGATAAGGAAACCGATGAGAAGGGCGGCGGCGGTAAAGTGAAAGGAACGCTCTTTCACGTAGTTGCGCGCCGATTCAAACGTGTTATTCACGCTGTCCTTGACGGCATCGACATGAGCGGATGCATGTTTTTTGACATCCTCAACAAGCTGCCCGGCATCTTGTTTGAGATGGTCTGTATCCTTGATGAGTGAGTTGCGAGTGCTGGTAATGGTGTCTGTTGTCATAGTTATAAACGTGAGAATACGCCGCGCACGTATTCGCACCAGTGGGGTAAACACCCTATGACGTCAGCGCGGCCTTACGGTGGAAATATCAGGTCGTGAGAACCAGTTTCGGGAAGAGATTCTAAAACATTTTTGCCTATCCGCCCAACAAGCTTGGGTTTAATACTAAGGGCTAATCCTCTTGACGAAACCATAGGAGTTTAAAACGAACTCTTCATTCCTCTCCGCGCTTTTATTTTTGTTCTCCATTCTGGTGACACCCTGCTTCCGCGCGGTGGCGCAGGATGTTTCGACGCCTGCCCTGGCGACTCCGGTGACGGCTAACAATCTCGATCCGGCGGCTTTTGCCCAGTGGGTCGGAGGTTCGGAGACTCCAATTGTGGATGACAAGGGAGTTCCGCGCTCACCCCAAAAAGCGGTGCTCTGGACAACTGCGCTCAATGAGCAGCCGACCTTCTCCGCACTCATCTACGGCGATTCCAAAACGCCGGGCAAACGCTACCTGCGAATCGGTTTTAAGAATCCGGTATCAATCGGCTCGGTGTTGGTGCATGGCGGCGGCCAGTTGAGTGTCCTGAAACCAGATGCGCCTTATCCGGGCAACCTGAACGACGATTCGCAGTGGATTCCGGCGCAGCGGCTCCAGGATGGCCGCGTCGTCACGGACGAAGTCGGCGACAATGCGTACGCGCTCTGGGTGCTGCCCTCGGTGACGCCGACGCGGGCACTCCGCTTCAGCCATGTCTCCCAACCCGCTGACCGCATCTACGGCGGAAACTTCGGCAGCGCCTATGTCCTCTCCGGGCGACTGGCCAATCTTTCACCGCAAGCCGTGGCCACAGCACGGTCATCGCCCGAACATGCGGGACGGCTCAACGACGGAATCGCGAACAGTTGGGGATCCTGGAGCAACCTCCCTACCGACACAGGTGGGCGACCCAAGACCATCGCTGACGATCCCGAATGGGTGATGCTGACCTGGCCATCGCCTGTCACGGTCATCGGGCTGGCCTCGCTGGGGAGCGGCTTTTCGGCGGCAGATGTGCAGATTTACACCGGGCCGGACAACCGTCACCCGAGCATGGCAACGGAAGACGACTGGAAAACGATCCAATCGATTTCGGGGTGGAAATGTCTCTATCCCTGCATCCTGCCCGTCTATTGGACTGACCTCGGCAAGCCGGTGACCACCCAGGCGATCCGCCTGCGCATCATCGCGACCTTGAACGAAAAGGAAGTCCATCCCCATATCGTCGGCAAGACCAATAACGGGAAGCGAGTCTGGCTTGACGAATTGATGGCCGTGAAGCCGCTCGACACCGCAGGCCTGGAGACCGCCGTGCTGCCGGTCGCCTCCAGCAAAGATCACGCCCCCATCGCCATCAAATTCAAGCTGCCGGAAAATGGTTTCGTGACGCTGGTCATCGAGAACTCCGATGGCAAGCGCGTCCGTAATTTGATCGCCGACACCCCTTTCCCCAAGGGAGAGAACACCGTCTATTGGGATGGAACCGATGACCTGGGACGCGACAGCGACGCCGCCCGTCACGGCCTCTACAACATCCCCGCCCAGCTCGTCGCACCCGGCTCTTACGAGGTGCGGGGACTCTGGCATCACCAAGTCGATTTGAATTACGAGATGTCCGTTTACTCTTCGGGAAATCCCCCCTGGCCGACCCCGGATACCTCGGGCGGCTGGATGACCAACCACACCCCGGCTTCCTGCGCTGTCTTTGTGCCCGGCGACAAGGCACCCGGCGGTGCGCCACTGGTTTACATCGGAGCCTACATTAGCGAGGGAGGCTCCGCCTTGTCATGGGTCGATCTCAACGGGAACAAGATCGGTGGCCGGGGCTGGGTCGGAGGCACCTGGACTGGTGCGCAATATCTCGCCCGCGATAGCGGAGCCCATGCCGTGCCTGGCATCTACGCCTATGTCGGCGCAAGCTGGTCCGAAGACGCATCCAAACCGGGCGGCAAAAAGCAGTGCGTTATCCGGTTGACCGGACTGACCTCTTCCTCGGGAGACAAACCGGTGCTCACGCCAGTCTATAGCTTTGAATTGCCCGTCACGGGCGCGAATTCCCAGGACGTATCTAATTCCCTCGGCGGCCTGGCCGTCCACGATTCGCTCCTTGTTTTTAGCCAGCCGACGCTCAACCAGATTGTTTTCGTCGATGCGAAGGCAGGCAAGCTCATCGGCACCGCGCCGCTGCCGAATCCGCGCGGCATGGCCTTCGACGAAAAAGGGAACCTGCTCGTGCTTTCGGATAAGGCTCTGTTGCGCTTCACACTGGGCGCGACACCGCTTCCCCTGCCCTCCCCGGAAACGGTCGTAACGAATCTCCAGGAACCGATGGGGCTGACTGTTGACGGGAATGGAAAAATCTACATTTCCGATCGAGGCTCCAGCCATCAGGTGAAGGTCTTTTCTCCCGACGGCAAGTTGGTGAAAACCTATGGCAATCCCGGCACGCCGAAGGCCGGTCCTTACGATCCCAATCATATGAACAATCCCAGGGGCATGGCTGTCGATTCCAATGAACGTCTCTGGGTGACCGAGGACGATTTCCAACCCAAGCGCGTCAGCATCTGGAATCCGGACGGCACACTCTGGAAAGCATTTTACGGACCTCCGCAGTACGGCGGGGGAGGCGCCCTGGATTCAGGCGACGCCACCCGCTTCTCCTACGACGGCATGGAATTTCATGTCGATTGGGACAAGGGCGAAGCAGCGCTCAGTCGGATCTATTACCGGAATGATCCTGCCAAATTCCCACTTGGCTCCGATGACGCAGCGCCGGAAGCAGTGCTTCATTTTAACGGGAAACGCTATCTGACCAATGCCTACAACGACAGTCCGACCAGCGGCACCCCCACGGCTCTTCTCTTCCTCGACAAGGGTGACGCGGCCGTTCCCGTCGCCGCGATGGGCCGTGCAAATAATCGGGATATTCTCAAGGGTGACGCCTTCAAGTCAACCTGGCCGGAAGGCATCGACCTGAAGGGCGACGCCGGGAGAAATCAGGCGGTCTTTATCTGGAGCGACCTGAACGGGGATGGCCAGGTGCAGCCTGATGAGGTCAAGATGTGGGCGCAGCGCAGTGGTGGTGTCACGATTGCGAATGACGGCTCGTTTGTCGTTAACAATGTCAGGACGGGCGAGAAGCCCGGCCATGCCATGCGTTTCAAGCCGACCCGGTTCACCGAACAGGGTGTGCCCGTCTATGATCCAAAGGGTGAAATTCTGTCCGAGGCAAATAGCCCCGCATCCAGCGGCGGAGACCAGGCCCTCGTGGGAACCGATGGTTGGACTGTCCTGACCAACGCTCCTCCACCCTTTTCAAATGCCGGCCTGGGTGGCGCCAGGAATGGCGTCGCACTCTGGAGCTATCCCTCGCTCTGGCCGGGATTGCATGCGTCGCACGAATCGCCCGCGCCGGATCGCCCCGGGGAAATCATCGGCACCACCCGGCTCCTCGGTGATCTGGTCACGCCAAAAAATTCGGACGCAGGCCCTCTCTTTTTCATCAACAGCAACATGGGCGACATCTACGTCTTCACCCAGGACGGCCTTTTCGTGGCGCAACTCTTCCAGGACGTGCGACAGGGGCAACTCTGGGAAATGCCGACCGCCCAGCGGGGGATGCTCGTCAACAACCTCACGCTCCACGACGAGAATTTCTTCCCGACCGTCACCCAGGTTCCGGACGGCTCCATCTATCTCGACACCGGAGCCCTCTCCGCGCTGGTCAAGGTGAACGGCCTGGAGAGCATTCACCGCATCGCCCCGGTCTCCGTCACCGTTTCAGTCGATGACTTGAAACTCGCCCAGGATTTTGTCACGCAACGCGAAGCCGTGCGCCAGGCCGCGCAAGGTTCCGGAGTGCTCGCCGTCGTTTTGCGAAAGCAGCCCCCCGCGATGGACGCCACCCTGGCGGATTGGGCCGATGTCCAGTGGGCTTCCATCGATCAGCGCGGTGTCGCGGCCAACTTCGACAGCTCATCCAAGCCCTATAACGTGCAGGCTGCGGTGACCATCGCCGACGGAAAGCTTTTTGCCCTATGGAAAACCGCCGACCCCAATCTGCTCAAAAATTCAGGCGAGATTGACATCGCTCCCTTCAAGACCGGGGGTGCGCTCGACCTGATGATCGGCACCAACCCCAAGGCAGACTCACACCGGACGCAATCAGTTGCAGGCGACCTGCGACTCCTCGTCACCCAGGTGAAAGGCAAGACGAAGGCCGTCCTTTATCGCGAAGTGGCGCCCGGCACGCCCGACCAGAAGAAGGTCTCCTTCAGCGCCCCCTGGCACAGCATTACGTTCGATTCCGTCGCCGACGTCAGTGCCCAGGTGCAGATGGTCGCCGACGGCAAGGGCACTTACGAAATCGCCGTTCCGCTCGACCTCCTCGATCTCAACCCGCAGGACGGCATGAAGCTCAAGGGCGACATCGGCATCCTGCGCGGCGACGGCACCCAGACGACCCAGCGCGTCTATTGGAATAACAAGGCAACCGCCATCGTCTCCGACGTCCCCTCAGAAGCCATGCTCACGCCCGCCCTCTGGGGCCTCTGGGAAATTCATTCTGGCCCTATCGGCGGTGCCTCCCGGTAGGGACGCGAGTCTCTTCGCGTCCCATTAATAATCGGACGGCATGGGACTGCCGTCCCTACCAGGGCAAAAGCGGTCAGGTACAGAGAAAAAAACCTGTCATCCTGAGCAAGCCGCGCTTGTCCCGGTGCTGTCGAAGGACCTCTAACTATTTTGCCCCAGCCTGCATGCCCGACTCTTCCAACAGGGTAATAACCTGCTCCCGCTTCACGCTGGGGAAGCCGT
The DNA here is from genome assembly GCA_013286145.1 of Verrucomicrobiota bacterium. Classification (GTDB taxonomy): domain Bacteria; phylum Verrucomicrobiota; class Verrucomicrobiia; order Methylacidiphilales; family UBA1321; genus JABDGH01. The sequence continues at coordinate 396 of JABDGH010000058.1, read as the reverse complement.
CCAGAAAATCCTCAACGGAATCACCCGCTTCCAGATGGTCAAAAAGGCTCTTCACTGGTACGCGGGTTCCGGCAAAGACAGGCTCTCCGCCAAGAATCTCCGCGTCCTGCACGACGACCTTGTTCATGCAACTAACCTACTGGATCAAAGCGCAATTGGCGAGCTTAACCCGCCCGGCTCTCATACCAACAATAGCGCAGCTACCGGAACCCTGCCTGCCCCTTTATTCTCTTATTCCTTTTTACATTTTTATTAATTGAGAGCAGCTTAAGTCTAATGAAAATATTGTTAATCATCGTAAGTGCCTTTCTTCTCACTCCTCTCCTTCATGCAGATACCCACGTTAATGGCTACACCACAAAAAATGGTACCTATGTGGCCCCTCATGAACGTACC
>JABDGH010000057.1:10536-10738 GCA_013286145.1 Verrucomicrobiota bacterium | reverse complement strand
ACCGTCTCCGTGAATAACCTTTTTCATGCCCTGCTCATCGAATCGGCCAACGACACGGCTCGCGCCCTGGGACGTTACGTGGCGGGAAGCACCGATGCTTTCATCCAGATGATGAATCAACGGGCGCTGGCGATGGGCTGCTTCAATACCCACTTTGCCAATCCCAACGGCTTACCCGCTCCCACCGGCACGCATTACACCA
>JABDGH010000057.1:10140-10526 GCA_013286145.1 Verrucomicrobiota bacterium | reverse complement strand
TCATTGCTCATCAGGATTTGCGTGAAATTTGCAGCATGAAGGAATACTCCATGCGAACATTTTCCGGAGTGCATACCTTCCACAATCACAATCGCCTCCTTGGATTATATCCCGGCATGGGACCGGCCAAAACAGGCTGGACCGTTGCTTCGCGCCACACCTATGCGGCCTCTGTCACCCAGGGTGGCCGGGAAATTTTGCTGACACTTCTCGATAGCCCCAACAAATGGGCGGATGCCCAGATTCTATTTAATTGGGGCTTTGCCCAAAAACCCTCGCAAGAGACTGAGGCCGCAGTTGCGCCTGCTTCCGCGCCAGCGCCAAGTGGAATGGCATCCTCCTCCCCGCCTTCTCCGGCACCTGCGACAAAACCAGCAAAGCACCCA
>JABDGH010000057.1:0-10130 GCA_013286145.1 Verrucomicrobiota bacterium | reverse complement strand
AGCACCCAAAAAAACCGAGTGTCGCCACGCCTTGATTTAAGAAGAAACCGGCGCTTGTAACTGGGGGCCATCCTTGAGCATTTGAATCAGGAACGTGGTTCCCTGCCCGACGGCGGTTTCAAAAGTGACGGTGCCGCCATGCGCCACAACAATGTTATGCACGATGGCCATGCCAAGACCGGTTCCCCCGGTTTTTCCGAAAGTCACAAACGGTTCAAAAATACGATTCCGAACTGCCTCCGGGATGCCAGGACCATTATCACTGATGGTCAGATAAAAAATCCCTTCGTTTACTCCGCCCCGGATTTCGATTCGACTGTCCGGTTTGTCGCCAATTGCTTCCACCGCATTGCTCAACAGGTTCTGGGCGACACGCAATAGACGCATCGAATCGATCACGATCTCAGCCGGTTCAGCTTCTAAAATGAATTCAATGTTGGCATGACGGGAAAAATATTCCTCGTTGAGAATTTTAAACTGATCGAGAAAAGCGGTGGTTGTGGTGTGAGCCAGGTTTAGTTTTGATTCACCCCGGGAAAATTCGAGCAGTTCCGTCGCCATCCCCACCAACCGGTCGCATTGCAGGCGAATCCGATTGCAACAAAGAACGGTCTCCTCATCGGAATGATTCATGTTGATCAAATCCGCTGCGAGATGAATCCCCGAAACGGGATTTCGCAGATCATGCATCAGTGAACTTGCCATCTCTCCCACCAGCGAAAGTTTCTCCTTGTGGACGACCTCCATGACATAACGATCATTCGTTTTGCGGAGATGGCTAAGCACCTGCTGAAAAAGACCTATGGTCAGCGAGACCGGCTCCGCTTCGAGCACCTGCATCATCTGCTCCCGGGGAATTTTCGCGACGGAAACAGCTCCTTTTGCACGCGCACTGGTGCTTCGACCCTGGCCATCAAGAACGGCAACTTCGCCCAGATAATCACCAGCCTCAAAACAACCCATAACTCGTTCGCCGTTACCGGCGTGCTTAACGATTTCCACCTGGCCACCAAGCACCAGATAAACGCCGTCGGCAGGATCACCCTCCTGAAAAAGGTAGGCGCTGTCCGGATATTCTCCGTGGATCAACTGTGTCATCAGCCACTCACGCCCGCCCGAGGTAAACCCAGTTAAAAATCGATTGGCATTCGCATCCATATTCAATAACTCCCGCTTATCCTGATTGTGAAGGCTGGAGGAGATGCCTTAATTATGTCCACATAACCAAACGGGTGCAATGAAATGCCTGATTTTTTTAAAATCATTTCTTGGCTCCGGGCCAACAACCGGGCTAACTCAATGCATACCCCTAAAAACGAAAGGATTCTCAAATGTCACAAGCTATAATGGAAACCAGTAAAGGCACGATCACCCTGGAACTCTTCGATAAAGACGCTCCTGGAACCGTTGCTAATTTCGTCAAACTCGCCAAGAGCGGTTTTTACGACGGACTTAATTTTCACCGCGTCATCGAAAACTTTATGATTCAAGGTGGATGCCCTGAAGGCAGTGGCCGGGGTGGTCCAGGCTACAACATCAAATGCGAAATCAATACCCAGAAACACACACCGGGCACGCTTTCCATGGCACATGCGGGCAAGAATACGGGTGGGAGCCAGTTTTTCATCACCCATGTTGCGACACCGCACCTGGATGGAATTCACACCGTTTTTGGCCGCACCAAAGACATGGCCGTTGTGAATGCGATCAAGCAGGGTGACAAAATCACCTCGCTGAAAATCGTCGATTAAAGAACCTCGGAGCAAGCACAGGGCCTTTCAGAGGTAGCCGTCGACCTCCGGGCGACGGTGCAGTGGTAGCCGCCTCGGGCCCCGAGGCGGTCATGGCGTAAGCCCTAATTCAAAAAACCGTCATCCTGAGCAAGCTCGGGATGACAGGCCTTTTTCAGCAAGTTCCTAGGGCAAAATAGCAAAACCGCGCAGGATTCCCCGCGCCGATTCCCAAGTCTCCTGCTTTTTGGCGATAAAACCGGAAAGCTCGCTTTCGTCGATTCCGAGCAGGAAGGCCTCCAGTTCAGATCGCGTCCCCTCGGCGATCAACTCGACTCGCCCGTCCGGCAGATTCCGCACGGTGCCCACCACATCATATCCGCAGGCCAACTGCCGCACGGTCACGCGAAATCCGACTCCCTGCACCCGTCCCGCATAAAGCACCATCACACGCTGCATAAGATCCTCCATCTTCTTTACTGCTCCACGTCCAGTTTGAGACCCTGGCTTTCCAAAAGCGGATTCACCTGGGAAAAAAGCCACGATAAAACCGCTTCATTCGTTGGGGAATCGAGATAGACCATGAAGAGGCCGTCTTTGCTTTCGCGAAAAACAAGAGTCCGACCACCAAAAGCGATCACGCCCGTGTGAGCGGCCCGCTGCTCCGCGCGATTGGCCGATAAAACCACCCGGCAGGTCTCCGCAATAAAAGAGAGATTGTCTGACGAGATCGCGCTGTTGGCACACCATCCCAACAGCTTGCCCTCATCCGAAACAAACGCCGCCGCTATCACGCCCTGAATCGAGGCGATTTGTTCAAAAATTTTGTTCACAGCACCATTTTACGTATTGTTCCCGTTGCGCCTCCGTAGCCCAAGGGGCATCGAAGACAGCATGTCGGATACCCAGGTTATCGGCCACCAGTACTTGCTGGAGATGCTGCCCCAGCAGCGTCATCTGGTTAAAATAATCGACCTCGAGGGCCACCGCTATATCGGCAAGCTTGCGGTAAATGAAATAAGTGATGAAAGCGCACCGTTGCGGATCACCCATTTGCGAACCCTCCACCAGTTCACCCATGAGGTTAACTTTCCAATGGGCATTAACCTGGGGAAGCGGTGTTTCCCCGCTAGTGGAAATATCCGCATGAGGTGTCCCCTCGACGGATGAGGCTTCCGTATTCTCTTCGAGAGGAGGCGCTTCCTGCACGACGCTGGACGCCGACATTCCCGGCACAGGCTCATCCGAAACAATACGAAGTTCCCCTGTTGCAGGCCGCTCATCCATCGTCAGCGGCCCCAGGTTTTTAGCCCTGGCCAATAATTTCTGATAAGGCGTTTCAATGGTTCGGGGCGGGACATGCCCCAGTTTGCGTGTCTTGATCCGCACAAGCCCCCCATCCCAGTGGCACATTTCATAAAAAGCCCCCTCCCCGCTTTTACCCGGATATTGGGCATGATAAATATCGCCACGGTGGATGAAAATGTCGCCGCTCTGATGCTGGCCGTGCACGAGAAGTAAAACCGAATCTCCGGAAAGACATCGCGTTTGCACGGTGTCAATGATGCGTGACATCACGGCATCATCGTCCTTATCCAGGATTTGATCACCCAAGCCCTGTTTTAAGAGCAGCCCGATCTCCTCCAGGCTTTTCTTGAAAGTTGCGGCATCATTCGGGCGCTTTAGAAAAAAATCGGCGCCGTTTTTATAAGCCTGCGCGCGGGACGTCTCATCCGGCGCATCACTCACGATGATAAACTTGCTTGCGGGTGCCTGCTGTTTCATCAGCGACAACAGTTGCAGCCCGTCCATTGCATCGAGCATCGAATCGAGCAGAATCAAATCGTACTGCTGGGGCACGATCTGCATCGCTCGCAGGGCATCAAGCTCAATATCAACACGGGCTTTGCCATCACCCAGGCTGAGCAAGGCCGTGCGCATCGCCTGGGCATATTCCCGTTGGGCAGTAAGAATGAGTCCCTGGCGTAACATCGTCTTGTCTCAACAATTCACAAACTTCGACATGTCTTATTTCGATAAAAGCCTGCAACCTCAATAGCTCGCCCTCCCGATAAAAATAAGTTCTTACCGCAGATGACAAATAACCGTAAATGTTGGAGCTAGTTACTCAAGATTTTTCGAGGCCAACCATTTTAAACCCACCACAAGAAATAGTTTTACGCTTTAAGGATTGCCAGTAAGCGAAGACTTGTCCTTAATTTCCCCTCCCCATGTCGTTGATCCACCGAGTCCTGCAGCGTATCCTAGGCCAGATTGCCCGATGGGTATGCGCCTGTCCCTCCCTTTTTCTGGTCGTCGGGGTTCTCCTAGCCATCGCCAGCACCTGGGTCGTGGCTACCCGCTGGAACGTCGTCAACAACACCAGTGACCTTCTCAGCGATAAATATGAGTCCAAGATCAATTACAATGAACTGCTGAAGGACTTCGGCAGCGATGCGCGTTTCATCGTCCTGATTAAATCACCCGACGTGACGAAAAATCGCCAGGCGGCGGATGAAATTGGAACTTATCTCGAAAGTCTCAAGCCCCACATCACCACCGTTCTTTCCAAGATCGATTTCTCAGCAGTAAAGCCGCGCCTCCTTTTCACCCTCGACATCCCCAAGCTTCAAAAAATCGTCAAGGAGGTGGAAGACGAGGCGGATACACAAAAGACCAATCAGCATAACTCCCAGCAGATCGCCCTCGACCTCAATTCGATCCTCAGCGAAGCCTCGCAGAAATTCAACGACAGCACCTACCTGCGAAAATCTGAGAATTGGAAGGACTTCACGCCCTTTGTGGCTCAATTCGTTTCCGTCCTCAACAAGGTCTCCTCGCAGGCGGAAGGCAATTCACCTTCCCCGGTAAAGGCCAAGGCTTCTGCAAACGACGCTACGCTCGATGAGGGCGATTCAAACGAGATGATCGCCCAGCACGAATACTTCAGCCTGCAGGATGGCCACACGATCATCGTTTTTGCCTACCCCGGCGAAATTGAAAAAGATTCCGAGGCACCCTTCAGCCATACGGTGGCGCAAATCCGCCAAAAACTCAAAGACCTCGAAGCCACCGAATACCCGGGCATGGAACTGAAGCTCACCGGGGAACCAGCCCTGGATGCCGACCAGATTTCCGCCTCAAGCTCCGATGCGGCCAAAGCAACAGGCATCACCCTGATACTCATTCTCATTCTGTTTATTTGCAGCTACCGCGCGTTGCTGCGTCCGGCGTTTACCTTTCTTGTCCTCATTATGGCGGTGCTCTGGTCGCTTGGATTTGCCCTGGTTTACGTCGGCCATTTTAATGTTCTCTCCATCGCCGTCATCCCGATGGTACTCGGCATCGGCATCGATTTTGGCATTCAGATTCTCGGGCGCTACGAGGAGGAACTCGGCCATCACTGTAGCGTTCCCCATGCGATAACCGCAGCCCTTGAGCATACCGGCGTGGCGATCATCACCGGCGGCAGCACCACGGCCGCAGCCTTCTTTACGCTCTGCTTCAACGATTTCGTGGGTCTGTCCGAACTCGGCATCATTGCTGGCACGAGCATGATTTTTTGCATCACGGCCAACCTGGTCGTGCTGCCCGCCATCTTTGTCCTGCGCGACCGCAACCGCAGCGAGGAACAGCTTCGCGCTCAATCGAGCGATTCTGCCTGGCACTTCATTCATAGCTGGGACCGCGACATGGTTCGCTCACCAAAACTCTGGATTGGCCTCAGCGTAATCATTTCGATCGTGGCCGCGCTGAGCCTCCCGTATCTCAAGTTCGATTACAATCTGCTCCATCTGCAAAACCAATCAGCCGATTCGGTCATCAATCTTTACAAGGTGATGGATGCTTCAAAGAACATCGATGGTGACGAGGTTTCGACCATCTATGCGTCTGTTGTGGTCAACAATATCGACGAAGCCCGTGATCTCAGTAAAAAACTCAAGGATCTGCCCGTCGTGGCCAAGGTCGAATCCGTGCTCGACCTTGTGCCGGAAGACCAGGACAAGAAACTTCCTCTCATCAAACGGATCGTAGCGGCGGCGGCTGAACTTAACGTGAAACCATCGACAAAAGCGGCGGTGGACATTCCCCGCGCCCGGAAAGACATCGCCACGCTTCTCGACCAGGCACAACAGGGCCTGGCCAAGGCCAAGGGCTATACGGGTTTATCCGCAATCGCACGTCAGGCCGTACAGGCATTTGGCGACATGATCCCCGCCCTCGAACGCTCCAAAAAAGCTCTCGGTTCCGCCAGCGTGGATGTGCTGCAAAAGCGTTTCAGCCCCTCTTCCACCGGAGCCTTCTCCAACATGCAAAAGAATATCGAATTTCTCAGGTCGCAAAAAGCTGACCGTGGACTGGCCCTCACCGATATTCCGCCGCAGCTTCAACGTCTTTTTCTCTCTCCAAAGAACGGTAAAATCCTGCTTCAGGTTTATGGCAAGAAAGACCTCTGGGAACGTGACCCGGACGAGAAATTCGTTCAAGCCGTACTCTCTATCTCGCCCAAGGCCACCGGCACACCCGTGCTGAATTATTATGCCACAGAATTGCTGCGCGTAAGCTATCTCTGGGCCGCTGTCTGGGCCTTCGTCGCCATTGTAGTTCTCATTTTTCTCCACTTCCAAAGCTTCAAATATCTTATCCTCACCCTTACCCCGCTGGTTCTGGCGGTGCTCTGGCGTACCGGTGCGATGGTCTGGTTCCATATCGAATTCAATCCGGCCAATATCGTCACGCTACCGCTGATCATCGGCATCGATGTCGCGTTTGGCGTTTATATCATTGACCGCTATCGCGAGGACGGAAAACTCAGCATCTTCTCCGGCAGCACGGGCAAGGCGATCATCATGTCTTCGCTTACCTCCCTCTTCGGATTCAGCTCGTTGCTCATCTCCAAGTTCAACGGCATGTTTTCCATCGGTCAGCTTATGTCCCTTGGCATCGCCATCGGTCTCGTGACCAGTATCTTCATCCTGCCGCAAATCCTGGTTCTTTTAAAACCGGGTACGCCTCGTGAAGAGGTCGCCGACACCAAGCCTGCCGACAAAAAGTAAGGCTGGTGCAAAAACTCGTTTTAAGAAATTCGTCATCCCGAGCGGAGGTGAGCCGGGAAGTCTGTTTGAGCGCATCGTTAACCCGAACCGCAGTCGAGGGATATGGCTCGATATATCAACACGCAGGAAAAGTGTCGCGTGATTTGTTTTTGATCGACGTTTCCCGCTTATCACTCATGCGACATGCGGGTTCTTGTTTTGTTCTTCAAGAACTTACGACGCTATTCCACGCTGCGTTTAATCAGGCCATGTCCTTCGACTGCACCTCGGATAACCCATGGGCTCAATCCAAGCATTTTGCATTCAGTTTCGCTCAGGATGACAAAGAGAGCTACGGTTTTGTTAATCGAAAACGCTTAACCGCTCTTTTACGGAAGAGAGACATCCAGGCGAATGAATTCCTTCGAGGCACCTGTCGCATTAACTTGAACCTGGATCATGGGATCACCCGTGGCCGGATCTGCGCCCAGATTCTGCGTAAAGTCGGGAGTCACCGTCTGCCATGTCTGCAAATCGGTCGAGGTTTGTACCCGGATGGTGATTCCTGTTTGCAACGGATTCTGGCGATAGGTCAGCGTGAGATATGGCGTTCCGCTCTTGGAGATCATACCCACGGCAGGCAGCGCGACACGATCAGTTGCACTCATCGCAACAGAGGGATTGATGTCGAACAGATACTTCAACAAATTGGAGACACCGTCATGTTGAGGGGTGACGGTCGGATCAGCCGATTGTTGGTGGAGGGTGGCCCATTGACTGAAAGTCGGCGCGGTAACCGTGATGGAAAAATTTTGTGTGCCAGTGGGATTGATCCCGTTGTCAGCTTGAACCGTTCCCGTATAGGTACCTGTCTGGGTCGGCGTGCCTGATAGCAGCCCAGCCGTTGTCAGGGTCAGCCCCGGAGGCAGGCTGCCCGAGGTCACCGTAAACGTAGCCGCAGAAGAGCCGCTGGCCAGGTAAGTGAAGCTGTAAGCAACCCCAACCGCTGCAGCGCTCGGCGAATTGGTAATCGAGATGGCCGAACCCACGGTGAAGCTCGGCATGACCATGCTGAAGGCATCGTAGCGCATTTCGCTCCAGGCGGTTGTCTGCGGAAATGCAGTACCCGGGTATAATTCAATGGTCACCGGGGTAAACACGACTTTCACGCTAATAACTGATCGACCGGCAGTCAGAGACTTGGGCAGAAGAAATTCCATTTCTTTAAATCGGCGACCAGAGACGGTATTGCTGGTAACGGTGGCATTCCCATTCGCATAGGCGCTGGTATTGGATCCCGCCGTGTACCAGGTCCCGGCTGCCGTCCATGTATTCGAGTTTACCGCCGGAACTCCGCCCCCAACCCCGGAGGGCGCAGGAGCGATGAAAACCGTGGCATTTTGGTTTGGATACAGATAATCGAGCTTGCGGCGAAGCAAGACCCCCACATTGGTGGAATCTATGGCGAGATTGAATATCGAGGTGCCTCCGGATGTCGAAATGGTGCGCCCCGTATCCGTGGTTGCCGCCGGAATGGAGGTACTAACGCCACCGTCATATTGCGAGGTAAGTGAGAAAGGTGCCGAGGCATTGGGCGATGAGTAAGAATGAGCCGTTTCGCTGGCAGCCCCAGAGGCGCCAATCTGAAGCGAATCAGTTTTCACCAGCGAAGCCACTGGTATCCCGTACCAATAAACAACGGTCGAATAATGATCCACTGAAGTATCGGATCCACCATGTTCAAGCTGGATGATTGCGTTCTTTCCAAAAGGCATCATGTCGGCCAGGAGAAAGCGGTAGCATGATTCAATTCCCCCGCTGATCCCCACTGGATGTCCCGCAAAAGGCAACGTCGTGATGGTGCCATTGTTCCAATAATCGCCGCCCATACCCCACTCTTCTGTGCCAGTACCCTGACCGCTGGGAGTCAGGCTATCGTCAAAGTAAAACCGGGGATCACCCTCGAGGGTACCCAGCATGCCGGCGGTGGAAAAAATAAGGGAAGTGCCCACAAAGCTGCCTGACCAACTCTGGCTCCCCTCCACCACATTGTTCTTGGTATCCAGCAGGACGAGATCCTTGCCGGATGTCCCAGTCCCCTGATCCTTATACGTTGCGTGGAAATAACCGACATGACTGGCCCGATCCGTAAAAGGCACCGTACTCACGCTCCACTGGATATCGCTGAACGCAATCCCATTGCCAACCAATTGAATATGGGCCGATTGAAAAAACGGCATGGGGAAATAACAGGTCAGTTGCGCCCGCTGGCTGGCTCCGCTTCCAACATACTGGATTGTCATCGGAAATCCCTTAACCAAATATTGACCGTCAGTTGGCGAGCTGGGAGCCATGGTTCCCGCGCCGTAGAAGAGGGAGATGGGCGCATCGACGGAAGCTGTGCCGCGATTATCCCAAGTGATGCGTACATGAACGGTCGAAAAATTGGAGGCAGCCGTGGTCGGAACGGAAAAATTGAGCGCACGAATCACAGCCGGCCCCGTCAGCGTGGTGACATCCACGCCACTGCTGCCCGAGGTATTACTCGTGGTCAGCGTCATTGAGCCGGTTTGGGTGGCTAATCCTGCGGGAACGGTTAACCCTGCGGAAGCATTGGTAACGAGGAGATTCGATCCTGACAAATTGACCAGGTTGACAAGAGTCGTACTCGGCCCAGTCGTTCCATTCCAAGGGGTGACAGTTGAGGAGAGCGTGGCACCGGCTTCGAACAGATCATAAATGTAGTAGCCCGTTTCATAGCCAGTATTCGCGTAACCCATCCGGAACGAATTCGCAAATTGGAGGGGATTCATGATGATATCGGCCCCCGCCGTCGTACCTGCTTTCAAAGAAAACGGTGCAACAAAAGTGGGAGAGCCGGGTGAGAAGCCTCCCGCTTCCGTCACGATGTTATCAGTGCCATCAACCGTATAGTGCCATGGAGAACCGTGGTTATTATTATAACGCATGAACTCAACAACTCCGCCCCCCAGATTTCCCCTGATATCCAAGGGTACTCCGAGACCTATGGAATCCGTAACGCCGCCGTAATCCGCATCGTAGAGCATATTACCGGGATCCGAATTTCCACCAGTCCTATCGCAGGTGCTAACCATATAGGCGCGCATGCCGATACGCTGGTCGCACCAATGATCCCACATGGTATAGGCGTCCAAACCGACGGGAATGACAGGTGGAGTATCCGCATGGAGACGCGGCAAAAGAGCAGCTAAAAGAACGATGCTCGCAATCAGCCTTGTCAGGCTGGTACGCGTTTTCCCTTGTGTGCTGAAAGCTATTTTCATGATGATTCGTTAATCTTATTAACCTTTATAGCGGCGGAAAATTACCCGCCACCTCTGGT
>JABDGH010000056.1:2591-10841 GCA_013286145.1 Verrucomicrobiota bacterium | reverse complement strand
GAGCTGGTCGCCGGGCAGGCTGGGGGGATCGAATCGGTTCTCAAGAACTACAGTATCTCCCTGGAATGTGATCAGAAGGAACTTCTTCCCGAGGGCTTTACTTTTGCGGATTCGACCAAGGCGAGTTACGTCATCGGTAGCGCGGAGGATTGCGATGTGGTGCTCCGTCACCCCTCGATTGATCCGCTTCATTGCGGCGTGATCCTGGAAAACGGTTCCGTTTATATTTGGGATTTAGGAGCGCAGGCGGGCATCAAGCTCAATGACGTCACTGTTTCAGAAGACATTCTCAAGGTCGGCGACGTCATGACCCTGGGAGCGCTCGATCTTCGCGTCCGGTTCAATTTACGACGGCCCACCCTGAAACCCAAGACGCCTCTTGCAACCGGAGCCAAGGCCCCTGTTGGGGTGCCTTCGACAGTTACGAAGACGATGGGTATGACGTCCATCACGAAGCTTCGCGGCCCCATTACCTACGACAAAATTTCCCGTCACATCAAGAACCACGGGAAGGGTCAGCCCTTTTTAACCAAATTAGGCTCTTTGTTTGGTGCAAAAAAACCCAAGTAAAGGTAGCTTCGTTGGTAAACACATCCCGGCACCATGCATATTCTCCTGATTGATGACAGTTCCTCGACCCGAAGTTTGCTGCGCACCTTGATTAATTCCGGCCAGGCGGTGCGGCATGAAATCAGCGAAGCCTCCAGCGGCGAGGAAGCGCTCCAAAAGGTCGGAGCGAAAGAAATCTCGATGCCCGATCTTGTCATCGCGGATATCAACATGGGCGGGATGAGCGGCTACGAATTATGCCGCGAATTCCGTCAGCGCTTTGGCGGTGCATCGGATGTGGTGCCTTACATCATCATCGTCACAGCCAACGAAGGTATCGAGGTAATCAACAAGGTGCTTGATGCCGGGGCCAATGACTACATGCCCAAGCCCGTGAACGTGAAGATTCTTCACATCCGGTTGAAATTTGCGGAACGGTTGCTTGCACATATAGGTCCTGCGGCAAACAGCGGCGGCGGCGGTGGTGGCAGCAGCACCGGAGGCAGCAGTAGCAGTAATGGTGGCGGTAACGGAAGTGGCGGAGGTGGCGAAGTAAGCGACCCCCGTCAGGCTTTTATTGCTTCGACCATCGAGCAGACCGATGCGCCCTTGGCCGTGGTGGAAGTGGGCGGAGCCACGCCATCTTTCCAGATTGTCTATACGAACGTGGCGATGACCTCAATTACGCAGTTCACCCAGGAACAGTTGGTCGGCAAATCACTGGCAGAGCTGGAGGCGTGGACGCCCGAGTTTCTGCAAATGACGCTGGGCTCCATCAGTCAGGCAGCGCCCCTGTCCCATGTTCCGCTTTGGAGCCGGGTGCGGCAGGATAACGCGATTTACATGAGCTTTTATCCAGTGCTCACGGATGGCGGCCCGGTAACGCATTATCTGGTCATTCATCATCTCTAATTTGTGCGCATAGTCGTCACCGGACTTCTCGGCCAATACGCCTTTGGAGGCGTCACGTGGGATTACGTCCAATACCTGCTCGGATTCCGCGCCCTGGGCCACGACACTTGGTATCTCGAGGATTCCGGCGCATGGCCTTACGATCCGGTTCGCCAGACCGTCAGCGAGGATTGCAGCTATAATGTGAAGTATCTCGAGGGCATGATGAGCGAGTTTGGTTTTGGCGACCGCTGGATCTATCGCAACGGCGCCGATGGCAAATTCCATGGGGCGGGTGAGACAGCGGCGCGTGACCTGATCAAAAACGGTGACTTGCTGGTGAATGTCTCGAGCGCAGGCTGGTTGAAAGATTACGAATTTGGCGTGAAACACCAGATGTTTATCGACGGCGATCCGATGTTCTGCCAGGTCGGTCTGCTCGATCCGAAAAATGCGGACTATGCCGCGCGGGTGCGTGCCCACGACAGCCATTTTACGTTTGGACTGAATGTGGGACGCGCCGATTGCCTCGCTCCCGATGTTGGCATTCGCTGGAAGAAAACGGTGCAGCCCATCGCGCTCGATTATTGGCCGGCACAGGGTGATGAGGGCTTGGATCGCTTCACGACGGTGATGAACTGGGCCAGCTACGCGCCGGTGGAATGGGAAGGAAAAAAGTACGGCCAGAAAGACTTGGAATTTGAACGGTTCAAGATGCTGCCCGCCCGGACGCCGCAGTCGTTGGTCATGGCCATGGGGCAGGGGGTCGGTTCCAAGCGTCCGACCGAGGAATTGCGCACCTTGGGTTGGACCATCCTTGAGGCAGGCGAGGTGCTGCCCGATTATCCAAGTTACCACGAATTTTTACGCACCTCGAAAGCCGAGTGGAGCATCGCCAAGCATGGTTATGTAGAGGGACGCACTGGCTGGTTCAGTTGCCGCACCGCCTGCTACCTTGCGTTGGGTCGCCCCGCCGTGGTGCAGGAAACCGGCTGGAGCGATTATATCCCCGCAGGCGATGGCCTTCTTACCTTCACAACGCTTGATGAAGCGGTGGAAGCCATCGCCGATATCAACGACCATTACGCCGAGCATCAGGCCGCCGCCCGTGCCTTGGCCGAGCAATATTTCGAGGCGAAAAAGGTCTGCGCCGATCTGCTTGTGCAGGCGGGAATAGCCTAGGGCTTGGGTTTTCCACTCCTTAAGTATGAAATTATTTATTGCAAGCTATGCATTAAATAGTAGTATGTAATACAAGCTACCGAATGAACCTCGAAAATACCATAGCTCAAATGCGAAAAGGCATTTTGGAGTTCTGTATCCTGGCTCTTATCGCGGAGGAGGAAGTCTATCCCTCCGACATCATTGAAAAACTCAAGCAATCAAGATTGATTGTGGTTGAAGGAACGCTCTACCCCCTTCTGGCACGACTCAAGAACGAGGGTTTGCTTGCTTACCGCTGGATCGAATCAACCTCGGGGCCTCCTCGAAAATACTATCGGCTCACGAAATCCGGTGAAATTTCTTTGCAACAGCTAAGGAAAGCATGGCGGGAGCTTGATCTCGCGGTGAACTCGATCGTTAAAGAAAGTGAATAAAATGACTATCAAAATACAAGGTGCCCTTTTCGAAATGGAAGAAGAGGTTTGGAAAAAACTTAAGGCCTATCTGGAGTCGATTCAACGTTCCGTGAGCGCCTCTGAAAACGGATATGAAATTTTTGTCGATATTGAAACCCGTATTGCGGAAATGCTGAACGAACGCAAGGGAGAGACTCAAAGAAATCCCACGGTCGAGGATATAGATCATGTTATGTCCTCACTGGGACAACCGCAGGATTTTTCGGAAACCGGGAACCCGCTTCTGGAAAATAATGGGAATAAGAATGTCCCACGAAAACTTGTGCGTGATCCAAATGACAAAATTCTGGGTGGCGTGTGCTCGGGAATCGCAAACTATTTTAATATAGATCGAACTTTAATTCGAGTCCCGTTTGCTATATTCAGTTTTTTCTTGGTTTTATGGGGTGTAATTCTCTACTCCATTCTTTGGATCATAATTCCGGAAGGCGGCGCTACAAAAACGAAGGAAGAACTGGAACAAGAAAGAAACAAAAGGATCCGACTGGCTTTGTTATCCTTGCTAGGAATAGTGTTATTTATTGCATTTGTGCATAGTATTATACAGGGATCGATGAGTCTTTATTTTGGCATTGCACTATTATTTAGAATAATACTGGCTATTGCTGTTTTTTTATCCGTCGGATGGATCGTTATTCGCTATTTTGTTCTTTGGACCATCATTCCAAAAAATAGTAGAACAAAAACAAAGGAACAACTGGATCAGATAGGAAAAAACTGTTTCTCTTAATATTGTTGCTGTTTATCGGAATGAATGTTTTACAGCCTGGAATTATGGTGGAAGTATATCGTGCTATGTACAGGATTCTAACTGGACAAGGGTTATGGTTATAACAGGGTATCGTTGCCCGAGGCACAGTCGAAGGACAGGGCTTGATAAACCAAACGTGAAGGTGGCGTCGTAAAATTTCAAGATGTCGGAAGGGATTCCCGCTTGTTGCTCATACGAAAAATGAGAACCCGGACGATCCCATAGGACTTTCGTCGTCTCTCGGGATCAGTTCAAATTCGAGCCATATCCCTCGACTGCGGTTCGGGTGAACCATGTGGTTGGAAATACGATTTGGCTCACCTTCGCTCGGGATGACGATGTCTTACCCTTTGGATTTGAGATTAAATCTCATGGACGACAACCTTCCGCTTCTCAAAGCGCATGACCTCGGTGTAGCCGACTTCGCGGGCGAGGGTGTAGGCCAGATCGAATTCGTAGGCGACCTCGGACGGGGCGTGGGCATCGGAATTGATGACGATGGGGATGCGCCGCGCATGGGCCGCAGCGAGAAAATCGCGGCTCGGATAAATCTCGTGAACATCCTTGCGCAGTCCCGCCGTGCTGACTTCCAGGACAACGCCAGCCTCGGCAATCGCGTCGAGTGTCCGGCGATAAAAGCGCGAAAGATCGCCTTCGGGGCGATGGCCGAATTTTTTCACCAGGTCGGGGTGGGCGAGAAAATCGAAGAGACAGCTTTCGGCCATTTTCGTATAGGCATCGAAATAGGCCTGCCAGATTTGATCCACGGGCTGTTCCGTCCAGCGCTTCAAGTGTTTGGGATTATCCACGTCCCAATCCGGGGTGATGTAATGGACGGAGCCGATCAGGTAATCCCAATCCGCCAGCTTGGCGAGATCGCGAATATGTTCCTCATAGGCAGGAATAAAATCGCACTCGAGGCCCAGGCGAATCGGGTAGCGAGGAAATTCACGCCGCGCTTCCTCGATCATTTTCACATATTGCGGAAGCTGCTCGGGAGCCATGCGCCAATCGTCGAACTGGGTCGGCATCGGGTTATGATCGGAAAAGCCGATTTCCTCCAGACCCGCCTGCTGCGCGGCGAGGACGTATTCCCGCGGTTCTCCGGTCGCGTGACCGCATAGAGGCGTATGCAAATGGTAGTCGGTGCGCATCAAATTCTTTTCTAGCTGATTCAGCGCGCGCTTCCAAGCGCGGTCATTGCGTGCTTAGATCAAGCTTCATGGCTGCTCTATCCAAACAAGCTCTGCGGTTCGCCTACTTTGGGAGGTCGGGAAGTTTTTCGCATTTGGCCGCCTTGCGTCGTTTTCCCAAGGAGGATCTCAGCGAGTGTCCCACGGTGGAGGAAGCTTTCGCGCGGCTTCTGGCAAAGGAGTTCACCCATATCGTGGTGCCGATTGAGAACGGATCAAGCGGCATCATCACGAATACGGCGGATCAGTTGATGCGCCTCGCCAAGTCGGACGCCGGGGTTGCATTGCAAATCCGCGAGGCGCTGGCGATGCGTGTCCAATTGGCGTTGATGGCGCGTTCGGATACCACGGTCATACGGAAAATTTATTCGCATCGAGCGCCGTTCGATCATGGCCGCGACTGGCTCCGGAAGCATTATCCGCAAGCCGAGCAGATCATCGTCGAGAGCACTTCGGAAGCTGCATCACTTGCGGCGAAGGAAAAAGGCTCTGCCGCGATTGCTGGTGAGCAGGCCGTGGCTCAGCATCGTCTTAAGATCGTGAGCAAACACGTCGGCAGTGAAGTTGCCAACCAGACGACCTTCATCGTCGTGGGCGCGCCGGTGAGTCGTTCGACCAAGCCGACTCACACCAGCCTCGTCTTCGAGTTGCCCCATACGGCGGGGAGTCTCGTCGCTGTGCTTCAGGTTTTGTCGCGGCGTGAATTGAACCTGACCAAGATTCTCTCTCGTCCGATCCCGGGTCGGTTCGAGGAATATCGCTTCATGATCGAGTTTCACGGCGCGTCACCAACCCCTGCCGTGGTTCAGGCCCTGGCGCGACTAAAAAAGATCACGACATTTCTCGCCATCATCGGCAGTTATCCCGTGAGGCGGATTTGAAGGATCGGCTTTAAAAGTTTTGCTGAATGGATACCGATTCCTCGACAAACTTGGAATGACCGCATGGCAAAACGATCCAGGAAAAAGAAGACGCCCGATCATAACGTCGCGTCGTCCGCGCCCAACTCCACCACACCGCTTTGGAGCATCTGGGTGCCGCTTCTGCTGGCAATAGTCGCTTTTTTGACCTACTGGCCTTCGCTCAAGTCCGATTTTGTTTATGACGCGCACATCGAAATGATCGATGAAGGCTTCATCACTTCCCTTTCAAATCTACCGGACATTCTTTCGCTAAAAGTATTGGGGATGAATCTCGTGCTCGGAGATCGTCCGGGGCAGATGCTCTATCTGATGCTCAATGCCGCCATCTGGGGCAAGGAACCGTTCGGGTATCACTTGAGCAGCAACCTGCTCCACGCGCTGGATGTTGCGCTATTGTATATATTATTACGTCGATTGATCGCGCCGGAAGTAATCGGCCTGGGCAAAAATGGCACCCTGAGAATTCAATTCGCGATCGTGGCGGTTGTTTTAATTTTCGCCCTGCATCCGATCGTGGTGGAATCGGTTTCCGAGGTGAGTTTCAGTTCGAGTCTCCTGGTGACATTCTTCACGCTGACGGCCTTGCTTGCAGCGACTTCCTTTCGCCCGGAGAATTTTCGAGTCGCGATAATTGCGGGAGGCATCGGTACGCTTTGCGCCTTTGCCTCGGTGACCTCGAAAGAGTCAGGCATCACGACGGCGCTGATGCTCATCGTCTATTGGTTCCTGTTTCGTCGCCGGGAGGCGAAAGGCCCGTGGCTTCTTTTTTTTGGCGCTGCGGTGGCGGTAACGGTGGCTTTTCTGGCGGCTCGATTTCTTTTGGCTCCATCCAGCCAGGCTCATCTGGGCTATCTCGGCGGATCGTTCTTTCAGGTCTTTTTAATTCAGCCCCGCTTGTGGGTTTTTATGATGGGCCAGTTGCTTTGGCCGGCGCGCCTTTCGGCTGATTACACACTGGAGAATGCGGACGGACTCTCGACCTCCCTCGCGCTGGTGATTCTTGCCGTGGTGGTTTTGCTGCAAGTGTGGTTGGCTTGCAAGAGTCGGCTGGGTGCCTTGGGAGTTGCCACCTACTGGCTAAGCCTGGCGACCGTTTCCAATTTCGTCCCGCTCTTCCGCCTCTCTGCTGATCGCTTTTATTATCTGTCACTGGCGGGAGTGGCGATGCAACTGCTGGCGATGCTTCTCATGCTGGTAAAATCACGCAGGGGATTCTGGCTGCTGCTGGCGCCCTGCTTCGGTGTGCTCCTGCCTCTAATTTTTCTTACCGTGACTCGCGAAGCTGTTTTCGCGAACGAATTTTCGCTTTGGAGCGACACGGTTCAAGCCAGTCCTTTCTCCTCGATAGCCCAGAGTAATTATGGTTCCGTCCTGGCCGATAAAGGGCGGGTGGACGAGGCGATTCAGCACATCGAAAAGGCCGTGGAAATCAGCCCCTATTATGACCAGGGGCATAATCAACTCGGTGTCGCGCTTTCAAAAAAAGGGCGAATGGACGAAGGGATGGAGCAGTTTAAAATCGCGTTGAAAATCAATCCCAAACTGGCCGATGCCCGCAGCAATCTGGGCAACAGCCTTCTTCAAAAAGGGCAGGTGGATGAGGCGATTGTCCAGTACCTGAAGGCGCTGGAAATCAGCTCCAATTCCGTCGATGCCCACTACAACATGGGTCTTGCCCTTTACCAAAAAGGGCAGTTGGACGACGCGATAATCCAATACAAAAAGGCCCTGGACATAAATCCCAAGCTGGCCGAAGCCCACAATAGTCTCGGTCTTGCCCTTTTTCAAAAAGGGCAGTTGGACGATGCGATGTTCCAGCTTCAACAAGCGGTTAAAATCGACCCCACCATGGCCGAAGCTCACAACAACCTGGGCAATGGCTTTTCTCAAAAGGGGCAGGTGGATGAGGCGCTGGCCCAGTACAAAAAAGCGATAGAAATTAATCCCGACATGGCCCCGGCCTGCAACGGTCTTGGTAATATGCTTTTCCAAAAAGGACAGGTTGACGAGGCGATGTCCCAATATCAAAAAGCGCTTAAAATAAATCCCGACATGGCGCAGGCTCACAACGGTCTTGGTAATGCGCTTTTCCAAAAAGGACAAATAGAGGAGGCGTTGGCGCAATTTCAAGAGGCCGTCCGACTGAAGCCCGATTATGGCAACGCGCAAAATAATCTGGCCAGGGCGAAGGCTGCGGCAGGGCAAAAATCGGCCAACAAATAAAAGGCCTCAAGGTTCACCAGCGTAAAGATCGAGGGAAAGATTATGGAACCCCATGCCTGCGATTGTGCTGCAACTCCACT
>JABDGH010000056.1:722-2581 GCA_013286145.1 Verrucomicrobiota bacterium | reverse complement strand
AAGGACAACAAATCGTATTCTAGAAATGTAGTGAAAATTCAAAATTTGCTCAAAACCTCGAGTGAATGGATTCGAGGCGAAAATGGAGGCAACCGCATTGTCTTCAGCAGCCGCTTGCGCCTTGCCCGCAACATCAACCATCATCCCTTTCCGGGCTGGGCCAAGAAAGCGGAACGCGAAAAGGTGCTCGCCCTGGTACAGCCCGCCGTGGCCGATTTGCCTGAGATGAAGGAGGCGATCATCAATGATTCGATGGAGCACTTCACCCAGCTCGAAAAACAGGTTTTGGTCGAGCAGCATCTGATCAGCCGCGAACATGCCGCCAAGAATGCGGGCAGTGGACTCGTCATTAATAAAAACCGCGCGCTGAGCATCATGATTAACGAAGAGGATCATCTCCGTATTCAGTCGCTTCGCTCCGGTTTACAGCTCAAGGCTCTCTTGAAAACGGTCGATAAGCTCGACACCGAACTTGAGGAGCGTCTCGATTTCGCATTCTCGCCCCAGATTGGTTATCTCACGGCTTGCCCCACGAACGTCGGCACGGGGATGCGCGCTTCGGCGATGATGCATTTGCCCGCGCTTGTGCTCGACGACCAGATCACGCAAATCATAAAAGCCGTGAACAAGATCGGTCTTGCCGTGCGCGGTCTTTACGGCGAGGGAACGGAAGCGCTCGGTAATCTTTTCCAAATTTCCAACCAGATGACGCTTGGCGAATCGGAAACGCAAATCGTTGACAAGCTCACGAAAGTGATCGCCCAGGT
The DNA here is from genome assembly GCA_013286145.1 of Verrucomicrobiota bacterium. Taxonomy (GTDB): domain Bacteria; phylum Verrucomicrobiota; class Verrucomicrobiia; order Methylacidiphilales; family UBA1321; genus JABDGH01. Next base: position 1,814 of record JABDGH010000056.1, on the reverse strand, counting down.
CATGGAGCATGAGGAAAATGCCCGCCAGAAGATGATCGAGGACAAGAGCCGCATGATCGCTGATCAGGTGGGCCGCGCCTACGGCGTCATGATGCATTCGTACTCGATTTCGTCGAAAGAGGTCTTGAACCTGCTTTCCATGCTTCGATTGGGCGTTGACCTCGGACTCATGCCCGAGGATTACCGCGCGACCATTGATGAACTTTTTATCCGGACACAACCCGCCCACCTGCAAAAGGATTTCGAGCGCAAGCTCACGACCGAGGAACGCGACGGCTTGCGTTCCGACCTCCTCCGCGAGAAGCTCAAGTCCGTTCCCGAGCCGGACACGAAGTCCCTTTCTCTTGGCAAATCGGATGGCGAAAAGAAAAAACCATGAATAATTTTACTCCCCGCGCCCAACAAGTCCTGGCCCTGGCCCGTAAGGAAGCCGACCGCTTCAACCACAACTACGTGGGGACGGAGCATCTGCTTCTCGGCCTGATCAAGCTCGGGCAGGGCGTTGCGGTGAATGTTTTGCAGAAGCTCGGGCTCGACCTGGAAACCGTCCGTATCGAGGTGGAAAAGCAGGTCGGCTCCGGCCCCGACACCAAGATGTCCGGCAATATTCCCTACACGCCCCGCGTCAAGAAAGTCCTCGCGCTGGCGGGCAAGGAAGCGAAAGCGCTCAATCATAGCTACGTCGGCACGGAGCATATTTTGCTCGGGCTGTTGCGCGAAGGCGATGGCGTGGCCGCGCGCGTCTTGAAGACTTTGGAAGTTGATATTGAGCGTACCCGTAACGAGGTGCTCAAGGAACTCGATCCCAATTTTGCCTCCGGTGAACAAGAGGGCGAGGAGGGCGGCGAGGCATCGTCCCAAGGCGGTGGGCCGCAAGGTGAAGGCGGCGTGGCGGGGGGCAAGAAAGATGTCAAGACGCCCGCGCTCAAGGCCTTTGGCCGCGACCTGACCGAGCTGGCCCGCAAAGGCGAACTCGATCCAGTGATTGGCCGCAAGAGCGAAATCGAGCGGGTTATTCAGATTCTCTGCCGTCGCACAAAAAATAACCCGGTGCTTATTGGCGAAGCTGGCGTGGGCAAGACCGCAATTGCG
>JABDGH010000056.1:0-712 GCA_013286145.1 Verrucomicrobiota bacterium | reverse complement strand
GCGCGATAAAAAAGTGATCACGCTCGATCTCGCGCTCATGGTCGCAGGCACCAAGTATCGTGGGCAATTCGAGGAACGCATCAAGGCCGTGATGGAGGAAATCCGCAAGGCCAGGAACGTGATTCTCTTCATCGACGAGTTGCATACCATCGTCGGCGCTGGTTCCGCTGAAGGCGCGATGGATGCTTCCAATATCATCAAGCCCGCTCTTTCCCGGGGTGAGTTGCAGTGCATTGGCGCGACCACGCTCAACGAATTCCGCAAGCATATCGAAAAGGATTCGGCGCTCGAACGCCGGTTCCAGCAGGTGATGGTCGAGGCTCCCAGCGTCGATGAATCAATTGAAATTCTAAAGGGATTGCGTCCCCGGTACGAAGCCCATCACAAGGCCAAGATGAGCGACGAGGCGCTGGAAGCTGCCGTGAAGCTTTCCGACCGTTATCTGACCGGACGTTTCCTTCCTGACAAAGCCATCGACGTGATGGATGAAGCCGGATCGCGCGCGCGCATCAATGCGACCATGCGTCCACCCGATGTGAAAAGCATCGAGGTCGAAATCGAAGAGATCAAGGGCCGCAAGGAAGCCGCGATCAAGGCGCAGGATTTTGAGAAAGCCGCCGCCCTGCGCGACTCCGAGAAGGAAGCGAAGGACAAGCTCGAAAATGTTTTAATCGAATGGCGTCAACGTCGCGACGAACAGGAGGTGCACGTG
>JABDGH010000055.1:1536-11059 GCA_013286145.1 Verrucomicrobiota bacterium | reverse complement strand
CGGATCTTTTCAAGATGAACTGCCTTCGATTCCAGCCTGGGGGCGTAATTTCGCACGCTTGTTTCAGGAACGCACGGGCTATGACTTGAGGTCGCATTTGTGGGCGCTTTGGGAAGGAGAGACGGAAGAGGCGCAGCGCATTCGGCTCGATTATCAGCGGGTGCGTGCGACCTTGACTGAAGAAGCTTTCTTCCGTCCCTTTTATGACTGGCACCGGCAGCGCGGGATGATTTGCGGTTTCGATCAGCAGGGAAGTTCGCGCCGGGGGCAGCCGGTTGATACGGTTCGCCAGTATGCCGATTACCTCCGTACGCACCGCTGGTACGGCGCGCCGGGCAGTGATCATCACGGTGATGCGCGAATTCACAGCTCTTTGGCGCAGCATTACGGTCATCGCCGCGTGTGGATCGAGGCGTTTCACTCCAGCGGCTGGGATGGCACACTCGAGGAGACATTCGACTGGCTGCTGCCGTGGTGGCTGGGTGGAGCCAATCTTTATAATCCGCATGCGGTCTATTATTCGACGCGCGGTGGTTGGTGGGAATGGGCCCCTCCGTCGACCTGCTGGCGACAACCCTACTGGCGGCATTATCGTCCCTTCGCTACGGTGGTCAGCCGAATCTGCGCGTTACTGACGCAAGGTGATCATTACTGTGAAGTAGCCATGCTTCATCCCACCACGACAATTCAGGCTTTTCTTGTCCAAGGCGATCCGCTTCCCGTCGTGCAGGCCAGCGTAAAGACGTATGAGTCCCTGCTGGGCATGATGGTTTGGTACGAACCCAAGGTGGGGCTTCTCGATAACCATCGCATCGACTTTAGTATTTTGGATGACGCCACGTTGCAGCAAGGCAAAGTATGCGACGGGCGCCTGGACGCAGGAAGTGCGAGTTACTCCACGGTGGTGCTTCCGGCATGCGTGGTCTTGGAAGAGACTACAATTCACCAGTTGGTGAAATTTGTGGAATCGGGTGGACGGTTGATTGCGGTGAACGCCACTCCCGTCGCGAAAGAATTAAAATCTTACTTCGATGCCCATCCGGCGGTTACCATCGAAGAATTGCCAGGATTGTTAAAGGACACGCCGCGCGCCATCACCGGGCCGATGCCCCTGCGTCATCTGCGCACGGGTGACGTGAATATGGCGTTTGTCCCGCTGGCTCACCCCAACGCAACGGAGATGGATCCCGCCAATGTCTGGTGGCGGCAGCGCTATACGTTCGATCCAGGACGGTATCTGAGATCAATGTCTCTCACGATCCATGAATCGCCGGTATCGGTTGAAGTGTGGGATCCCATCAGCGGCAGATGTTTCACACCGGAGACCGAGCAGGTTGAGGAAGGAACACGGGTAAACTTACCGGATGATGTGTCGCCTGGACTATTCCTGGTCTGGACGGCTGGCGAGGCAACCTCTGCCGCCGTCGCACCAATCTGGACGCAGGAACGAGAGCTTCCCGCCCGCTGGCAGTCGCTTTTGACGCCGACGGGCGAAAATCGTTTTGGTGATCTGGCGTGGCCCGCCCAGACCGGTGCGCCACCGGTACAGACCTGGAATTTCAAGCATCGCGCACAGGATGGCGATACCTCGGTGTGGCCGGAAGGAAGTTACGACCTCGCCGACGCGACCTTTGGACCGCAAGGCTGGTACCGGGGTCCCGTTGCGGCGAACGATTTATCACCGGCCCGGCAAGGGGAGGGTTGGAATCCGGCGGTTTACTCGCTTGCGCGCGGAATTAAAAAGGATGATCTGCATCTTGTGTCGCTTGGCCCGAGCGGACATGTGCCGGAAGAATTTTTAGATTTCGGTCCGATGAAAAAGGGACAGGCGGCACAGTTTGCAACTTCGGTGTGGCAGGATGCGCCTCGCCAGATCCATCTTGCAGTCGGAGCGCCAGGGCGAAAAACCGCTCATGTGAACGGACAGTTGTTGGCGGAGATAAAGCGTGGGCACCTGTGGATGCATCCGGTGGAATTGCAGCCCGGTTGGAACCAGATCGAGTGGCAATTCCTAACCGACGAGGATTGCCGTGGGCGCGCTTATTGGGCATTGGTGACGGAACCTGCCCGGTTTCTCCGTCCGGAATTCATGACTTCAGCCGATGCGCCACAGCCCGAGTCGACGTTGATCTTCGGCAATGACTTCGAGATACCCTTTGATACGGAAGATGGCGAAATACTGATTTATGCCGACGGTCCCTGCCGAACTGTAATCGATGGCACGGAGGTGGGGCGGCAGGGCGGCTTCATGCCCTACTCGCACCGCGATGTGGCCGTCATTTGGCAGTTGGGAGCGTTTAAGCGTGGTTTGCACCGGATCGAATTGCATGTGGAGGATGGCAACCAACCCATCCGTCTGTTGGTGGACGCGGAATGGCACGGACACGATGGTCGCACTTGGGAATTGATCAGCGGCGATGACTGGTCGGTGAGTCGCGAGGGCGGAGCGCCACAACCGACGGGCTTGCGACTTGATGCAACCTGGCTGGAACTGGCGTGCCTCCTGAGACGGCGTCGACCGCATCCATTGCCACGCGCACACTGGTTGGAACTTGCACCAGCCGCTGGCACGGTACTCGATGTGCAACCTGATCCGATAGCCGGCGAACACCGTGTCGAATGGTTTCAATGGACGCTGCCACCGGGAGCGTGCGCGATGAAATTGTCGGTGGCGGGAACCAGCATGCTTTGGATGGACGGTGAGCCGGTTGAAATGAAGAAAGAAACCATCAGGCTGCCTCATCCCCGGCAGCCACGGCGGATCGTCACACTATGTGTGGAAACGGATCGAGGATCGAGTGGAGGCGGGTTGTTTTTGGCTCCCGTTACCTATGAAATGGATGTGGGTGAAATCGAGCTGGGTGATTGGTCGGAGCAGGGCCTGGAATCTTATTCCGGTGGGGTCAGGTACCGGAATGAATTTACCTTGGAAGAAGTAGATGACCACCGCTGGGCGATTGATCTGGGACGTGTACGCGGAACGGCAGAGGTTTGGATCAATGGCCAAAACGCGGGTATTCGATTTCTGTCTCCCTATCGATTTGAAATTACCGGGCTTGTCCGCTCTGGAAAAAATGAGGTGGAGGTGCTGATCTTGAACACCCTTGCACCCTATCTGGCAGGACACAGCCCGACTCATTTTTTAGTCCGTGGGAAGACGATCTCAGGAATATTCGGGCCGGTGCGTATATTGTGTGCGGATCGATCTGGAATTGCAGGTAATACCACCCTCGCCTGAATGCTCCCAACGCATTTGACAATTTTGGCACGGAACCCTGTCGTCGAAGGATCCACCAGAGGAGAAGCCTATCGCTTTTTTGGGGCGTTAGGGGTGCTTTCAGTCGCAAATGGCAAAAGGGGAATGAACGGGCTGGGGATCGTGCTCCATCCATGGCACGATTTCGCTGAACTGGCGACGCATCCAGGCTTCTCCACGTGTCAGCGATTACCTGATTATCCACGAATTGATGCATAGGCGCGAAATGAACCATTCGACAAGATTTTGGAAACTCGTGGCCAAGGCGTGTCCCGATTATCGGTTGCAACGAGATCAGCCTTTTCCATGGAAACATGGAATCACGGTTCAGATGATTCGGCAGCCGAGGGCGCGGCGTTATCTCCTTCGACTTCGAGCAGGGGATCAGGCGCGTCTGGTCATTCCTCGCGGAGGTTCGCAGGCCGAGGCGCTCCGTTTTCTTGAACGAAGCGAAGCGTGGCTGCTCGACCAGATGAGCAGGGAACGAAATCAAAATCATGTTCAGCAACCATGGACAGCGGGCACCCGAATTCTTTTCCGTGGGGAAGAAGTTCCCCTGCGTGTGGAAAACACTGGCGAGGGACTCCAACTATGTTTTTCAGACCAGAAAATTCCGCTTTCCGACGTGCTACCCGATTATCGCTCGCTGGTACGGGATTATCTCCGTCAGCTTGCCCGGCGCGAACTTCACGATCGCACCATGGAACTTGCGCGCGTCCACAGTATTACGATTCATCGCGTGACGGTTCGCGCTCAAAAAACCCGCTGGGGTTCATGCTCCATCCGCGGCACGATTTCGCTTAATTGGCGACTCATCCAGGCTTCTCCACGCGTCAGCGATTACCTGATCATCCACGAATTGATGCATCGGCGCGAAATGAACCATTCGACAAGATTCTGGAAACTCGTGGCCAACGCCTGTCCCGATTATCGGTTGGCGGAACAGGAACTCAAAAAAATCCGCTTGGAACAGGGCTAAATTCGCCCGATGGCTATCCCATCGTCTTTGTTGGATTATATCAATTTTGAAGCTACACTAAAGGACATGATTGGTTCAGAAGAAGATGAATTGGGAGTGGGGGAGAAGATCAGCATCAAGGATATCCTCTACGAGAGCCGCTTTTTTGTCGTTAATCTGCTCGGGGTTATCGGCTTGGCGTGGATATTCTACGAGCTTGCTACCGGTCTCGGGAATCAACACCGGCTCTTTAGCGGCGTTTCGATGCTGGTGGTCTGCCTGGTGAATTGTTATTGGCGCATGTTCTTTGTCACCGGATTCCGGCACCGCTATTTTTCGCATCGTTCCTTTAAGAACAAGGTGCCGCACTGGCTTAAATGGCTTGTTCGGACGCCAAGCCAGGAAGAACGGTACCTCCGGGTCGTGCAGTTCATTGAAGCTTTTCTCGCGACAGCAGACGCCCAGAAAGGCGTCATTTGGTGGGCATCTCACCATCGTCATCACCACAAGTTTTCGGATACGGTTGAGGATTTGCACTCCTTCGATTTCGTCCACAAGGAGACGGGAAGCTTCTGGAAAAGCTTCTACCATTCCCATGTGAAATGGGTCCTGATCAAAAAAATACAAGAAAGCCGATTACGAGAAGGTTCCGGATCTCAAAAAATTCCCTGAACTCATGTTTTTCGAAAAGGCACGGGGCTATCTGATCGCTCCTACTTTGCTCGGAGTGGCCTGTTTTTTCCTCGGAATTGGAATCGGTGTGGGCGGATGGGCAATGCTTTTCGGGGGATTTTTTGCGAGCACCCTTCTGACCTACCACTTCACGTTCTTTATCAATTCACTGGCGCACATGATGGGTGCGGCACGATTCGATACCGGCGAACAAAGCAAGAACTGCGGCTGGCTCAACTGGTTCACGATGGGTGAAGGGTGGCATAACAACCACCATCGTAAGGACATTGCTGCTTCCCAGGCCATTCTCCCGGAGGAAGAACGCAGCGACATCACCTATCAGATCCTGCTCCTCATGGAAAAAATGGACTTGATCAAAATCGTCTATAAGTACACCGACAGCGATATTGCGGAAGCCCGAAAACTCGACGATCTCTCTAGGCAAAAGCGCAAACTCAAGAAGCGCGAGCTTGCGACGGCAGACGTTTCTTGAGCCAAAGTTTGTAACCTTTGCCTCTTTTACGCGTCTAAGACTGTATATGGATCAATCTCGACGCCACTTGAAAGAGTTTGTTCCGTTTTTTGCCGCAATCCTCCCGCTTCTTTTGGCAGTACCGACCTGGGGCCAGGGAACGCCAACACCACCGGATCGCGCCGAAATTGTCCACGTCCTGAACCGCATTACCTTCGGCCCTCGGCCGGGAGACGTGGAAGCAGTCCAGAAAATGGGCCTCCACAATTATATCGAGCGCCAGCTTCATCCCGAAACCATCGACGACTCGGCGGTTGAGACACAAGTCGCGCAATTTGAACTGCTTCAGAAGACTCCCCAGGAACTGAGCGCCCTCTTCCTCGACGACACCAAGCGTGTCCTTAAAAAACAAAAGCAGCTTGCAGAGGCCAATGCACAAGCCAACCCTGCGGCTGCGAATGCGCCTCAAAATCCAGCAAATGTCCCGCCACCCGCGCCGATTCAGCCTCCGAACAAAATAGGCGACATGCTCAACGAGGCTGACCAATGGCGTTCGGTCGCAGCCATCGGCCAGCTCGAGCAGGCCAAGCTGGTGCGAGCCGTCGATTCCGAGCGCCAGCTTCAGGAAGTCCTCGTCGATTTCTGGAGTAATCACTTCAACATCGATGTCAAAAAAGGACCGTGCCGCGTCTGGAAAGTCACCGATGATCGGGACGTCATTCGCCCTCACATCTGGGGCCGCTTTCGCGACATGCTTGAAGCCTCGGCCAAAAGTCCGGCCATGCTTTTTTACCTCGATAACGCCACCAATACGGTCGAGCGCATGGCCTCGCCGATGGAGCAGCAGATGCAGGCCATGGTGATCAACAAAGCACTTGGCGACGCGGCTCCGCCCGCCGATCCCGCCGTGGCGACTCAACCGCTCAAACCAAAAAAGCAGGGCGGCATCAACGAGAACTATGCCCGCGAAATCATGGAACTCCACACACTCGGCGTTGATGGCGGTTACACCCAAAAGGATGTGCAGGAAATCGCGCGCTGTTTTACTGGCTGGACGATCAATCGCCAGACTGGCGAATTCGTATTCAGACCCAGGACTCACGACAACGGCTCCAAAATCGTCCTCGGCCATGAGATTCCCGCAAACGGTGGCATCAAGGATGGTGAAATGGTGCTCGATATTCTCGCTTCGCATCCCTCCTGCGCTCACCTCATCTCACGCGAACTTTGCCAGCGTTTTGTCGGCGATGATCCCCCAGCCACGTTGGTTGACCGCATGGCGGGCGTCTTCACACAAACGGGTGGCGACCTGCGCAAAGTAACCGAGGCGATTCTCACCAGCCCCGAATTTCTTTCCCCCACCAGTTACGGCAACAAGATCAAATCTCCTCTCGAATTCACCGTCTCCGCCGTGCGCGCATCGGAATCGACGATTGTCGCGCAAGACCCGCCGCCCTTCGACAAAAGACGTCCTACGATGGAAGGTTCCGGTGTCCTGGGTCGTGGACAGGCCGCTGACCGCGTCTCCAAGGCCAATCGTCAATCGCTCAACTGGCACATCCTCGAACTGGGCGAGCCTCTCTTTGCCTGCACCCCGCCCACCGGCTACAAGGAAATTTCCAAGACCTGGGTCAGCCCCGGCGCACTGATCGAGCGGTTGAATTTCGCGATGGCCTTGACTGAGCAGCGCGTCAGCGACATCCGTTTCAACCCAAAAAATATCCTCACCGGAACTGATCTCGACAAACCTGAAAATGTTCTCAACCAGGCCGTCGCGGTGCTTTTGCAAAACAACATAACCGATTCGACCAAAAAAGTTCTCACCCAGACCGCGCTGCCCGCCCAGGGAGACAGTCAGACAGTCAACCCCGCCAAGCTCATAGCCCTCATCCTCGGTTCACCCGAATTCCAAAGGAAATAATTATGATGAATGTTAATCGCAGAGTCTTTTTGAAACGGGGCGCGCTCGCCTTCGTCTGCATGGGTGCGGGGCCGTCCTGGGGCCCGGGATTTCTCCGGCAGGCTGCATTTGCCTCCGACCTCGGCGCCTCCTCAACAAAAAACAAAATCCTTATTTGTATTTTCCAGCGCGGGGCCGTTGATGGCCTCTCGATGGTTGTCCCCTTTGGCGATCCCTATTACTACCAGAACCGCCAGGACATCAGCCTCCCCGCTCCCTCACAGGCTGCGGGTGAAAGCGGTACGCTCGATCTTGACGGTTACTTTGCCCTTCACCCGGCGCTCGCTCCGCTTTTGCCCCTCTACAAACAGGGCCATCTCGCGGCGATCCAGGCCTGCGGCTCGCCCAATGCCTCGCGCTCCCATTTCGATTCACAGGATCTCATGGAATCGGGCGTTGATATGAACAAAGGCATTCAGGACGGCTGGCTCAACCGTCTCATCGGCTGTTGTCCGGAAGATGCCGCCAACAAGACCGCCTTCCGTGCCGTGGCGATGAGCTCGGTTATTCCGCGCAGCCTTCAGGGAGACCAGGACTCGCTTGCCATCCGCGATCTCGACACCTTCGGCATGGCGGGAGATACCTCCGTGCCTCTTGCTGGCCCGACCAGCACCGCCAACGGTTTCGAAAACATGTACGGCGCGGCGGTCGATACCGTTTTGCATGGCACCGCCCGCGAATCGTTCGACGCCCTTGATCTTCTCAAGAAAACCCGTACGGGCGCTTATCAACCGGCCAATGGCGCGGCTTATCCCCAGGGCAATTTTGGTCGCAACCTGAAACAAATTGCGCAGTTGATCAAGGCCAACGTCGGCCTCCAGGTCGCTTTTGCCGAAGTCGATGGCTGGGACACTCACGCTAATCAAGGCTCGGCGAAGGGCCAGTTGGCCACCCGCCTGGGCGGATTCGGTCAGGCATTGGCCGCCTTGCACAAGGATCTCGGCGACAAAATGGCCGATGTCGTCGTCGTCACCATGAGTGAATTCGGACGCGCTGTTCGCCAGAACGGTAATCGCGGCACCGATCACGGCCACGGCACCTGCTTCTTCGCGCTCGGCGGCTCGATCAAGGGCGGCAAAGTCTATGGCGACTGGCCCACCCTCGCACCGGACAAGCTTTTCCAATCGCGCGACCTTGCCATCACCACCGACTTCCGCGATGTCTTTGGCGAAATCTGCGCGCGACACTTCAACGTTCCGATGGAAACCATGCCCAAACTCTTTCCCCAATACGCCGTTGACGCGAAACGCTTCCGCAACTTCTGCACCGCTTAGACCATTTCGCGTTTACATTATCGCAAAAGCACTCCCGTCATTCCGACCGGAGCCGGGTAAAGAAAAAGGAGACAGGCATCTTTTCCATTTTGGAATGCGCCTTTATTTTGCATCCTAAAACATGCCTGTCCCCTTTTTCCTCCTCTGATTGCAGGCCTTTTCTTTCCCCGGCTTGCTCTTGAGGTGGCATGGCCAGAGACACATACTTAGCCGATAGAGAATTTATATTCTGAAGAAAACGGGGATTCGCGTTATGCAAGGCTCCCGGCTGGCTTCTGGCATTACGCCTGATTCCATAAAAGTTCCAATCAGCCACTTTTATCCTGTATGAGAGGAGAAAGGGACTCATTCCTAGTTATGGCATTAAATTTGCCCAAGTATAAATCTAGATCAAACCAATCTATTAAACTTATGAAAAACACATTATCTCATTCTAACAATAAAAAAACCATTAATGGGCGTGTCTCTTTGCTTTTGCTTTGGCTATTGGGCATCCCGGTTCCGATACTCGTCATTATATTTCTATTCCGGGGATGTTCTAGCTAAAAATTAAATTCATACAATCGACCCGGTATTCAATTTCAATCATTTACTAATCTTCAACTTAAGGAATTTCCTATGCTCCACTATGCAATCACTTTTTTTATTATTGCTCTTATCGCGGCTCTCTTTGGTTTTTGGGGTCTGGCCGGACTAGCTGCTGAAATCGCCAGGATTCTCTGCATCGTCTTTGTCGTCCTTATGATTGTTTCGCTCATTGCGGGACGACGCCCAAAACTCTGAATTATCCGTATTAAACTCAAATTTAATCTGACCATGAGAATAATTAACTATCTCAGTTTAGCCAGTCTAGCTGTCCTTACTTCATCGTGTGGGCCAAACTCATCGACTGAATCCACGGACACGCAATCCACCACCAAAACTACAACAA
>JABDGH010000055.1:0-1526 GCA_013286145.1 Verrucomicrobiota bacterium | reverse complement strand
CAACGCCATCCGTTTCGGCCATTCCAGTTGCTCCTGCTTCTAACCTGACTCAGGCCAACCTGGATCGGATCCAGAATGATATGTCGCCAGCGGAGGTGGAAGTAATCCTGGGACAACCTTCAAGTTCCCAATCTCAACCCATTCCCCTCGTGGGGGGGACACAGACCACCTATACTTATCAAAACGGCGCTTCTGCTGTCACAATTATCTTTAAAAACAATAAAGTTAAAGAAAAGAGCGGAACCTTTGGTTCCTAACCACAATTTAAACATGAGTAAGAAAACTAAAATTAGCCGAAAAGAATTGGTCGAACTGCTGAATGAGGACTTATCACGGGAATATCAGGCGATCATAGCTTATATCATCTATAGCCAAACGATGAAGGGTGCGGCTTATAATCATATTGCTGGTGAATTGGAGCTTCACGCAGCGGAAGAACTTAGTCATGCCCTCCTCATTGCCAAACAAATCGATTACCTGAATGGTACTCCCACGCAAACGCCTCAAAAAGTCAAAATTTCTGACAAAGCCGAAGAGATGCTTCGGTTTGACTTGGAAAATGAGACCACAACCATTCGCAATTATCGTCAGCGGATCAAGCAAGCTGATGCCTTGAGCGAATTTGCGTTGGGAGAAGTTCTCCGAAAAATCATTGCCCAGGAGCAGGATCACTTGCTTGACCTGGCTGACGCTCTGGGAATTGATGCTCCGAAAATAGAAGAGTAATCGTCCATGAGCCCACTCACATTATAACATTTAACGAAAAAAGTTATGAATCATTATATCTATCGGTCGAGTTTAAACTTTTCCATTTTTGCTCTTCTTATCTGTTTGGGGAGTTCTTCTCCCCTGATATCAAGGGCTGGAGCGAGTGAAGCTTCAGAGCGTCCAGAACAACTGAATGGCGGTTATTATCTTCTCCATCATGTCTGTGAAGATGAAACAAATCTGCCTTTGCTCGTAGCGATCAAGCATACCCCGCCTGAAATAGCCAGTTACGTTGATAAAATTGCCAAAACATCTCGGGAAAGTATCACGGCTCTTGACCGATTACAGAAAGGCGATGCTACTTTGCAATCCGACAAGAATCCTTTACCTCCGATTGAACGTGATGTTCGCCAGTCTATCCGCGACGATAAAGAACATCAGTTATTATTTGGCACGACCGACACAGAGTTTGTGCGTGCTCTTCTTGTCAGCCAAATAGAGGCGAGTGGCTACGCACTCAATCTGGCGAAGGTCTTGTCGGAACAGGAAAAGAATCCTGATCGTGTTAAAGCTTTACAGCATATTTCCGCTAAATGGCTCACAATACGAAACGAGGCTTATCGCCTGCTCCGAACCTAGCTAAACGTCCAGGCATGTCACAGGCAAAGCTAACTTCATAGAAATTTTAGGAAAGAGGACAGACATCTTTTTGCTAACTGTGCCTGAGCCCTGCACCGCACCAGGCAAGCTGAACGACGTACGGGAACTCGCAGGGCATTCGACTATCCGGCGCAGAACCTGCGCTGGCTTGCGCCACT
>JABDGH010000054.1 GCA_013286145.1 Verrucomicrobiota bacterium | reverse complement strand
GGATATGGCCTGATTAAACGCAACGTGGGAATAACGTCGTAAGTTCGTGAAGAACAAAAAGCAACCCGCGTGTCGCACGAGTGACAAGCGGGAAGCGCCGCTCAAAAACAAATCGCACGACGCTTTTTCTGTGTGGCGATATATCGAGCAAGGTCCTTCGACTTCGCCTCGGGTAAGCCTTAAGCTTGACCACCACTTTCCTGCTCGGCTTCGCTCAGGATGACAGATTATTAAAATATTTTGATTTAACTCCGTCATCCCGAGCGGAGGTGAGCCGCTACGTGTCTTTGAGCACGCGGTTAGCTCGAACCGCAGTCGAGGGATATGGCCTGATTAAACGCAACGTGGGAATAGCGTCGTAAGTTCGCGAAGAACAGAAAAGCAACCCGCGTGTCGCATGAGTAACAAGCGGGAAGCGCCGCTCAAAAATAGATCGCACGACGCTTTTCCTGCGTGTCTATATACCGAGCAATATCTCTCGACTACAGTTCGGGTTCACGATGCGCTCAAACAGACTTTCCGGTTCACTTCCGCTCGAGATGACGGGATGATTAAAGCGAGTTTTGCGACGGTTTCAGTTTCCATCGCACCTATATTAACCAAAAAAATTCCGTTAATTCCGTTCTAATTTGGTAATTCCGTCAAAATTCAATTTCGGAATCCGAGCAGACGCAATCCATTGAGGCAAACGAGGACGGTGCTGCCTTCGTGACCGACGACACCAAGCGGAAGCGGAAGATGGAATCCAAGCGCGGAGATGATGAGCACCACGATGACGCTGAGCGCAAAGGTCAGATTCTGGAATACCACCGTGCGAGTGCGGCGGCTCAATGCGATGGTGAAGGGAATGGTTTCGAGCGCGTCGCTCATCAGGACAATATCGGCGGTTTCCATCGCCACGTCGGTTCCGGCAGCACCCATCGCCACACCAACATCGGCGGTGGCCAGCGCAGGAGCATCGTTCACGCCGTCACCCACCATAGCAGTGCGGCCCGATTCCTTCAGCTTGTTGATGACGCGCACCTTGTCCTGCGGAAGGAGATCGGCATGGACTTCATCGACCCCGCAAGCCTTGGCCACGGCGGCGGCAACGCGCTTGCCATCACCGGTGAGCATGGCGATGCGCTTTACACCGAGCTTGCGAAGTTGGGCGATGATGAGCGGCGCATCGGCGCGCACTTTGTCGGCCACGGCGACGAAACCGAGATAACGAACCGTGGCGACTTTGTCCTCGCCCAGGATTTCTCCGACCAGCATGCCCGTCTTGCCTGCGTCGTGCATCGCGTTCATCTGCTCTTCGAGCGCGGTACGTTCCGGCGATTCGTAACCGTCGAAATACTTGAGATTACCCACCGCGATGCGGCGTCCACAAACCTCGGCGCTGACGCCATGACCGGCCACGGATTGAAATTTCGTGCATCGCTCGATGGGCATGAAACGGCGTTTTGCCTCGGCGACGATGGCGCGGGCGATGGGATGCTCGCTACGCGCCTCGACCGCTGCGGCCAGCCAGAGCAATTCCTCCTTCGAGCAATCGATCTGTGACGTGCTGTGCCCCGGATGCACGATGACTTGCAGGTCGGTCACGATGGGACGGCCCTCGGTCAACGTCCCGGTTTTGTCGAAGGCCACGATTTCTATGGTGGCGGCTTTTTCCAGGTAGACGCCGCCCTTGAAAAGGATGCCGCGTCGTGCCGCTGCGGCGATGGCCGAGAGAATCGATGCGGGCGTGCTGATGACCAGCGCGCAGGGAGAGGCAACGACCATCACCGTCATGGCCCGGTAAAAGGTCGATTGGAACGGCTGTGCGAAAATATAGATCGGTACCAGAATCAGCGCGACGGTGAATAGAATCACGCCCAAGGCATAAAATTGTTCCGCTTTTTCGAGGAACCGCTGGGTTGTCGCTTTTTGTCCCTGCGCCTTTTCAACCAATTCGATCAGCTTGGCGAGAGTCGATTCCGTCGCCAATTTGGTGGCGCGCATTTCCAAGCCGCCCTGTTCGTTGAGTGTGCCGGCAAAAAGCACATCGCCCGGTTTTTTCTCGACTGGCAATGACTCACCGGTGATCGACGCCTGATTCACGCTGCTGGTGCCTTCCGTGACGATACCATCGACCGAAATGCTTTCGCCGGGACGAACCACGATAATATCGCCAACGACAAGTTGCTCGATTCGCACCAGTGTCGTTTCCTTCCCTCGTTTGCAGAGCGTGGTTTCAGGCCGCAATTTCATCAGGGCCGAGATGGCGGAACGGCTCCGCTCGATGGCCATCTCCTGCAAGGTATGCGAGAGAGAGAAGAGAAAAAGGAGCATCGCGCCCTCGAAGGCGTGGTTGACGTAGGCCGCCCCGAGCGCGGCAAGGATCATCAGTAAATCGACATCGACCGTTTTTCGCAACAGCGAGCGAATGCCGTGAATCGTGCCGTGCCAGCCTCCCGTCAGGTAAGCAAGGAGGTATAACCAGAAAGCGAAATTCTTTGCTTGAGCGCCATGTTCAGCGAAACCGCCCAGCACCATGAACAGGAATGTGGCGATGACACTGAGAAGCTCTGGATCGGCCCAATTGATCCCGGAAATCAGTCCGGCACCATGCCCGTGAGAATGGGGATGGCAATGCGTATGATCGTGCTCAACCTCCCGCGCAACGGCATCAGCCTCGACCGTTCGGGCCGGATCGGTCACCAGCGGCTCGGCCAGGGAAATGGGAAGACGCGGTTCCTGATTCACCATTCCACCCTAGCGCACATGGGAAAAGGTACAAAAGATAATCGTCACTGTTCGCTTGCCTCTCTTATTTTATTCGCGAGCATGGCGGTATGAACCGATTCCACCTTGCCTTAAGTCTTGTCCTGGGTTGTTGCTTCCTGCTCTCCAAACCGCTGGTCGCCGATGATGCGTTGTCCCCGTTTGCCATGAGCAAACAATTCAGCGCGGATCAGGTCACCACCACACAGGACATGACCATAACGAGTAAAATCTTTGTAGATAGCGGTAAGATTCGCACGGAAATGACCACGGCTAACATGCAGGTCATTTCAATCGTTCGTCCCGATCTTAAAACCGTTTATTCCGTGATGCCTGCCCAGAAAATGGTCATGGAAATGCCTTTTGATCCAAGCAAAGTCGGCCAGTTAACGCCTGCCTCGGCACCGGACAGCAAATTCGAAGTGGTTGGATCGGAGACGGTGGAAGGCATCGCCTGCACCAAATACAAAATCACCGCCAAGGATGGCAAGGTCTCGTTCATGTGGGTCGATGCGGCGAAGAAAATTCCGGTTAAGATGGCCGCAGACGATAATTCCTATTCGCTGCTGTGGAAAAATTACAAGATCGGCCCACAAGCCGCCTCTCTCTTTGACGTACCCACCGGTTATCAGGTGATGAAGATGCCCGCCATGGCGATGCCTGCTGCCGCGCCTCATGCATCTGCCGCTGCTGCTACCACGTCCGCCACACCTGATTCGAGCGCACCGACAACCGCACCCAGTGGCGCATCAAGCGGTAGCGGACAATAGGGTTGCGTAGAACAGTTCATCATCCAAAGGCATTTTAAGGTAGCCGCCGCTGTCCCCAGCGGCGGTGCCTTCCCTCCGTCTTCTTCCGATCTTCCGCCGCTGGTGACAGCAGCGGCTACCTCGCACACTTTCTGTCTCGGCTTCGCTCAGGATGACGGTTAGCATGAAGGTCATGGCTTTTTCAGAGACCTTTCGCGACCCGGCATTGCTGAACAGCCGCGTCCTGCAACGCTTTGCCTCGTTGCTCCAGCCCAAGACCGCCGAGGAATTGGAAACGATGGCACGCGAGGCGGAACAACTGACGCGCCAGTTTTTTGGCCGGACAATGCGGCTCTTTGCGCCGCTTTATCTTTCCAACGAGTGCGTCAACATTTGCAAATACTGCGGCTTTTCTCGGGACAATCCGATCCTTCGCGTAACGTTGACGGTCGATCAGGTGGAGGAGGAGGCGCGCCATTTATGGGAGCAGGGTTTTCGCAATGTGCTGCTGGTTGCGGGTGAGCATCCCAAGTTTGTTGCGTCCGATTACCTGGCGCAGTGTGTGGAACGGTTGCACGATTTCATTCCGTCCCTGTCGCTCGAAGTCGGGCCGATGGAAACGGTCGATTACGAACCGATGGTGCGGGCCGGGGCGGAGGGGCTGGTTGTCTATCAGGAGACCTATGACCGCACCGTTTACGCGGAACTTCACACTGCGGGGCCCAAGAAAGATTTCGACTGGCGGCTCGATTGTCCGGAGCGAGCCTATGCGGCGGGCTTTCGCCGTCTTGGCATCGGCGCGCTTTTTGGGCTGTCGCCGTGGGAGCAGGAAGCGCTGCATCTTGCCGCGCATGTCGATTATCTGCTGCGCCATTGCTGGAAATCGTCACTGACCGTATCGCTGCCGCGATTGCGTCCGGCGGCGGGTCAATTTGAGCCCAAGTTTGAATTCGATGACCGGGCGCTGGTGCAGGTGATCCTGGCTCTGCGACTCTGTTTTCCGCAGGTTGGCATTGTGCTTTCGACCCGCGAATCTTCCGCACTGCGCGACCGCCTGGTGCGTCTCGGCGTTACGATGATGAGCGCCGGTTCCCACACCGAGCCAGGTGGTTATACCGGTGCGGGTGAGGAATCGATTCATCAGACCCAGCGCGGTAAAATGGTGGCCGTTATCGCCTCCGAGGGCGAGCATCTCACGGCCACGGAACAGTTCTCCATTGCCGATAATCGCTCGCCTGCGGAAGTATCGGCTCGTCTGCGTGAACTTGGGCTGGAACCAGTCTGGAAAGATTGGGATCCGGCGCTGGCACCGGTCGCGCCGTAAATCGATTGACGGATTCACTGCAGCTTGGAGGAAATAATATCGCTTCTCGCCTAGATTACGGTCAGCATTGTCTGCTATGCGAAGGCCTTTGAAACCAGCAATTGCAGTTGCAATCGGCCTGTTAGCCTCATTGGTTTTATTTGTTATAGGGGCAATTTTTATGATTCCTTATTGGATGAAATACAATTACCTGCAAGTCAATGATTGGCCGACTTATCTTGGCTTTTTATTCCTAGCCGACGGCATTCCCTTGGCCTTGATCGGGATGGCAATCGGCTTTGTTATTGCGAAGTTTTGGAATCGCATCGTTAGCCGTTAGTCCAACCGTTTCAAACTGACTCACTACCCCCGTCATCCTGAGCTTGTCGAAGGATCAGCTCCCGATAAACCAACACTTGTCGGGCAAGGCGTTCACCTTCTGGAAGCTGATCCTTCGACAAGCTCAGGATGACGGATTGGGGATGGTGATAAACTGATGGCCTCGCTATCGCTCGATATAGGCAGCACCCGAATTAGGACACTACCCTATTTCGCGACAGGGATGACAATCTGCACAAAGTAAGGTAGGGTGTTCGTTCTATGACGTTGACTGAAAAGCTTCTCGCCCGCGCCAGCGGCAAAGCCCGCGTGGTACCCGGCGAAAATGTTTGGGTGAGCACCGATGTTCTCCTGACCCATGATGTGTGCGGGCCGGGAACCATCGGCGTGTTCAAGCGCGAATTCGGCAAGAACGCCAAGGTGTGGGACAAGAACAAGATCGTCATCATCCCCGACCATTATATCTTCACCGCCGATTCGCTTTCCAATCGCAACGTCGATATTTTGCGCGCCTTCGTCCAGGAGCAGGGTCTCCCCTATTTCTACGACGTGATCGATGACCCGAACGGGCACTGGATTTTCGACGCCTCCCGCGGCCAACTCAAGCGCCAGTACGGGGCGAACTTCGCGGGCGTCTGCCATACCGCGCTTCCGGCCAAGGGCCACACCCGGCCCGGTGAAATTCTTTTTGGCACCGACAGCCACACCTGCATGGGGGGTGCGTTCAACATGTTCGCCACCGGCATCGGCAACACGGACGCCGGATTCGTCATGGGCACGGGCAAGCTCCTCATCAAGGTGCCACCCACGATGCGTTTTTACCTCGAAGGCACGCTGCCCAAGGGCGTCATGGCCAAGGACGTGGTGCTTCACGTCATCGGCGAGATCGGCTTCGACGGCGCTACTTACCGCGCGATGCAGTATGAAGGCCCGGGTGCCAACGCGCTCAACATGGACGACCGCATGACCATCGCTAACATGGCGATTGAGGCGGGCGGCAAAAATGCCGTTTTCCCGGCGGATGAAAAAACTTTCGCCTACGTGGACGAGCGCACAAAACGCAACGGCACCAAGTCCGACTACACGCCGGTCGATGTCGATAAGGATCAGACTTTCATCTACGACCAGACGGTCAATCTGTCCGAACTCGAACCGACCGTCGCGCAGCATCCCGATCCGGGTCAGCGCGCGCTGGCGAAGGAACTCGGAAAAATACAACTCGACCGCGCCTACATCGGCTCGTGCACGGGCGGAAAGACCTCCGATTTCCTCGCCTTTGCCGAAATCCTCAAGGGTCGTAGCGTGAAGATCGACACCTTCGGCGTACCCGCGACGCCCGACGTGGTGCATGAACTGCAAACCATGAAAATGGGAGACACCACGGTTTGGAGCCTCCTCGAATCGGCTGGCGTGCAGATGACGGAGAACGCTTCGTGCGCGGCATGTCTCGGCGGCCCGGTCGATACCTTTGGCCGGATGAACAAGCCGATGAACTGCATCTCGGCGACGAACCGGAATTTTCCGGGTCGCATGGGCCACAAGGAATCGAAAGTCTTCCTCGCCTCGCCCTACACCGTTGCGGCTTCGGCGCTCACCGGCCACATCACCGATCCCCGCGAATTTTTGTAGGATTCCGTCGCTGAATTTTTGACGGAATTACGGAATTAACGGATTTTAAGGTTTGTCATCCTGAGCCTGTCGAAAGATGACAGGTGAAACGGTATTATTCCGTCCTGAGCAGGCGATCACCGAGATTCAATCGGCGAACGATGCTCAAGGCGGCGGAGAGGTCGCTGCTGCGACGTGCCAAGGTGTTGATAAGTCTTTCCGCCTGCTCGAAAGCTGCCGCGCTTTCCTCCGCCTGCCCCAACTGTTGCAGACTGATGCCGAGATCGTACCAGGCCTTGGCATTGCCGGGGGAAAGATCCACTTCGTGCTGAAAACAATCCCGCGATTCCATGAGATTGCCCCGATCAGAAGCCAGCAGGCCGAGATTGTGCCAGACCACGGGACTGTCGGGCTGCAAGGCGAGCGCGTGTTGGTAAGCATCATGGGCCTTGTCGAAATTTTCGGCACGATGATGTGACGTGCCCAGGCTAAGCCACGAGGAAAAGTCATCCGGTCGCTTGGTGACAATTTGGTTATAAAAATCGGCGGCCTCCGCGTATCGCCCAAATATGGTATGGGCGGCCCCGAGTTCCCTGAGAGCAAGCGGTTCCAAGTCATTGACCGAATCGGCGGCGCGCGCCAGGGCCAGCTTTTGCAAGGCCTCATGGATATCACCCCGGCGAGCCTCAATCATGCACATGTAAAAAAGGACGTAGGCAAAAAAATCGGGATTATCCCCGGTCAGGTTGAAGGCCTCCATGGCTGGGATCATGTGATCCTGCTGAAAATTAATCACGCCGAGCTTAAACCACGCGGAATGAAATGAAGGCTGGATACGGATGGCCTCCTGGCATGCCTCTGCCGCCTCGTCCAGGTGATTCATCGCACCCAGTACGGAGGCAAGATTATCCCAGGCTCGGGCGTAATCGGGTTTTACCTCCAAGGCACGACGCAAGGTCTGCTCGGCCTCGACATATTCAGCGCGTTCAAACCGGACCGCGCCCAGATTACACAAACTTTTCGAGTTATCCGGCGCAATTCGCACGGCTTCCTCATAGCAGGCCAGGGCTTCATCAAGTTCGCCCATTTTTTGATAAACGAGACCGCAGTTGAACCAGCCCTCCACCGATTCGGGGCCTAAATCCCGCGTCATCAGATAAGCCTGGAGCGCCTCGTCCATCCAGCCGTGGTCGTAAGCCGCCAGGCCGAGTTGCGCGTAGTAAGCCTGCAGTTCCTCCTTCGGTGCGCCCGCCTCCTGTGCCTTGACCAAGGCCTGGGTAGCTGCGGTAAAGTCCGTTTGTGAAATCGCTTTTTGAGCCTGTTCCAGCAATACAGCAAAATCGACCGCCAACGGTTCCGTTTTTTGTTTTTTTACTGACCCGGTTTTGCGCCAGGCCATTTGTTTGCGTTCCAACTCCCCGTTCGTCTCATCGAGATGACGGCGACCTTCCACCACATTAATTCGAGTGGTTGTCCTGCGGATCAACCTGCTTAACTTGAGTTTGTCAGGGGTAACTTCACCAAGACCGCTATGGCTGGGTTGATCGGTGACCTTCTTGGCCAGCGCAAGCGCCGCCGTTTTCTGCAATAGTTCGATGTCGCGATCCTTCGGGGCATATTGATGGGCCAGGTCGAAATGTTTGAGCGCCATGCCCGGCATATGAAATTCATTCAGGTACGCATTCCCTACTTCCTTGAGCAAAGTGGGGTTGTTGAACGATTGCAGGAGCCGCTCGAAAAGGGCTTCATGAAAACGAGTGGTTACGACTGCGCTTTCCTTAAGAGCGGTGGCATTTGCCAGTTGCTCGACACCCTCGAGAATGGTCATCAGCGTCTTGGAGCTGAACATATCGCGCTTGGCGGTATGTACCGTAAGCAGATTGATCCACGTTTGTGGATCGAGAGCTGAAGAAGAACCCGCTGGAGAATCGGATTGCACATAACCATTTTATATTCATTCCGATGTTAATACCAGAAGATATTTATCGGATGGAATAATTGGGGGCTGTTCCGAGGAGGGTGTCATTGTATTCCATGCTGTTCAAGCTACTGTAGCTCTCTCTTAAAATATCCACCTTTCGCCTCGGCTCCATCGAAGTGACAGGTTATAAATTCACTTTATGTCCAACCGTTTCGATCGACTCGAGCAATTTGCCGTCGATGTCATCCTGGAACGGTGCTGGGGTTTTCGCGCCGGGCTATTCCGGTTTTTCCTTTGGATACTCTCCCGTATGTATCGCGTCATCGTACGGTGGCGGCTCTGGTGGTTTGACACCCGGCTCGGTTCGGTGCATGCCCTTGGCTGCCTGGTCATCAGTGTCGGCAACCTCACCGTGGGCGGCACTGGTAAAACTCCTGTGGTGGAACTTTTCGCCCGCGAATTAACCCGGCGTGGACGCAAGGTCGCCGTCCTGAGTCGTGGTTACAAAAGCCTGCCGGTACCCTTCTCCCAAAAACTACTTGATCGCTTTCGTCCGATGGATCAACGCCATCCGCCGCGCGTTGTCTCGGACGGACAATCGCTCCTCCTCGATTCAGAAATGGCTGGCGACGAGCCGTTCATGCTCGCCTCGAATCTCAAGGATGTCCTGGTGCTCGTGGACAAGGACCGGGTCAAAAGCGGCCTTCACGCCATTCGCAGGTTCGACTGCGACACGCTGCTGCTCGATGATGGCCTGCAATTTTTGCGTTTGAAGGAACGTATCGATATTGTCCTCATCGATTGCGAAACGCCGTTTGCCAATCGACATCTCCTGCCACGCGGTTTGCTGCGCGAACCGCCCGAGCAACTTTGCCGGGCCCATATTATTTTCATCACCAAATGCGATGGGCGCGATCTCACCGAGTTGCGCAACGAATTGCGCCGCTATAATCGCCATGCCGAAATCGTTGAATGCGCGCACAAGCCGCTCCATCTCGAGGAAATCTTCACCCAGGAAAGAAAACCCCTCTCCTACCTGAAAGACCTGCGCATCGGAACCATCTCCGGCATTGCCCGGCCCGAGAGCTTCGAGGAGGGTCTGCGCAAACTCGGCGTGGAACTGATCTACTCGCGCCGCTACGCCGATCATCATCGCTTCAGCGAAAGCGAGGTCGCTAAGATGTTCGAGCGGAGTAAAGCCCGTGGTGCGCGAGCGGTGATCACGACGGAAAAGGACTCTGTCCGCTTTCCGCGCCTGGGCAAACGGCCCCTGCCGATTTATTTCCTTCGTGTCGAAATCGAGATCATCCGCGGCCACGATGCCTTCAACCGTTGCATGGAGCAGATGTGCCTCTACAATAAACCCTCGGCCCCTGCGAAGGCTTCCGAGCCTGTCCTGGTTTCTTCCTGAAATGACAGCTTTATAGAAATGAGCCTGGAAGAATTTTTATGACCGGTACCGAGGAAACCTCACCGAAACGAACCTGGCGCATTGCGTTTCTCCGTCGCCGCTTTTCCCCAACTGGTGGCGCGGAACGTTATCTGTTGCGCCTGGCGTCCGGTCTCGCGGCCCAGGGCCATCAACTCACGCTCTATTGCGAGGATTGGTCACCGCAGGAAAACCCTTTTCAATCGGTGCGCAAAATCGAATCGAGCGATCCGTCTTCCTTCGCAAAAAAAGCTTCCGAACAACCCTTGCGCGACCGGCATGACATTGTCTTCAGTCTCGAACGCGTGCCGGGATGCGATCTCTATCGCGCAGGCGACGGGCTGCACGCCGACTGGCTTGCCTATCGTCGCGCGTTCCATCCTTTTTTGGGACCCATCCGCACAGCGCTTCGTTCCAAGAACAAGGAAATCTGCCGCCTCGAAGCACAGGTCTTTGCCCCCCACGGCGTGCGCCGCGTCATTTGCAATTCGCGCTTTGTCGCGGAACAAATCATCCATCGCTTTCAATTTCCACCCAGCCGGATCGACATCATTTACAATGGTGTTCCCTACCAGCAATTCAGCACGGGTGATCGCGCACTGGGCAGGCGGGCGCTCAAGCTTTCTCCCGACGATTACGTCATCCTCCTCGTCGGCGCAGGAAAGGAACGCAAAGGCCACGCCATTGCGCGCCGCACTGTCCGCCGCCTGCACAACAAACGCGCCAAGCTTGTCATCATCGATTCACCGCCGCCGGTCGCGATGCCGCATGTTTACGCCGCCGCCGACGTTTTTCTTTTGCCCACGCTGTATGATCCGTTTGCCAACGTAACGCTGGAGGCCCTGGCCGCCGGGCTGCCCGTCATCACCTCCGCCCAAAATGGCGCCTCCGAAATTATTCAAAACGAAACGAATGGGTTTGTTCTTCCGAGTGCCGACGACGACAAACTCATTGTGGAACTTCTCGATTACCTGGCCGAACCTGACCGCCG